>JASLBD010000064.1 GCA_030146745.1 Allosphingosinicella sp.
CGTCATCCTCGTCAACGACGGCGGCAAGAAGATCAACGTGATCAAGGAAGTGCGCGCGATCACCCAGCTCGGCCTCGGCGAAGCCAAGGCGCTGGTCGAGGGCGCTCCCAAGCCGGTCAAGGAAGGCGTCAACAAGGCCGAGGCCGAGGAGCTCAAGAAGCGCCTCGAGGAAGCCGGCGCGACCGTCGAGCTGAAGTAATATTGTCGCCCCAGCGAAGGCTGGGGCCCCGTGGGTTGAAGGCGCTGGCGCTTTTCACCCGCTGGGCTCCCGGCCTCCGCCGGAATGACTAGAAAGAAGGGGCGGCTCCATGCATGGAGCTGCCCCTTTTTCATTGGCGGGATAGCTCGGACGTGCTTTCCTCGGTGGCAGCCCTCCGAGGAGTAGTTCGAATGAGCAAAGGCAAAATGCTTCCCAAAGATATGGCATTCCCAGCCATTGGAGTACTTCGAGAAGGCCGGGAGAATTCAGGAGACCTGTGGCTTGCGGTTTTTAATGGCAGCCGTTGGGCGAAGGATGTGAAGGCGCCGAAGACCGGAATTTCGTACAGTCCTGCGCCGGTTGTTTTCAAGGGTGACCTGTACATATTCCATGGCGGCCAAGATAACAGTGGCGATCTGTGGTACGAAATGTGCGGCCGCGATTTCAAGTGGGCTGGCGACAAGTTGGTGCCGAGCGCAGCCGGTCTCTCCTTCGGCCCATCGGCAGTCGTCTTCCGGAACAAGATTTACGTGTTCCGCGAGGGAAGAGGCAGGTCCAACGAACTCTGGTACCTGACTTTCGACGGCGAGGTTTGGGATAATGATCGCAAGGTGCCCGAAACCGGGATATCGGCAGATCCCAGCGCCGTGGTGTTTCGCGACAAGCTTTATGTCTTCCATGGCGGCGCGGACAACAGCGGATGGCTGCGGTACAACGTCTTCGACGGCTCAAGCTGGTCCGGCGACATACTGGTCGAGCCTGCGATGGGACTTTCGGTGGGGCCATCCGCCGTCGTATACCAGGATAAAATATTCGTCTTCCGCCAAGGGCGGGAGGACTCGGGCGAACTTTGGTACGGTGTGTTCGACGGCCTCAGCTGGGAGCCGGATTGGAAGATGGCGGGCATCGAGATTTCCGGTCGTCCGGGCGCCGTCGTCTTCCGTGAGCGCCTTTATCTGTTCCATCAGGGCGGCAGCGACAGCGGCTGGCTGTGGTGGAACGTCTACGACGGCAAGAAATGGGCCGGCGACAAAAAGGCCTCTCCGAAAGCCGGCCTGTCAAAGGGGCCGTCCCCCGTCGATTACGAATTCAGCTATGGGGGACCTGTCGGGTCCTGACGGTTGCCCGGACGAAGAAAGGGGCGGCTTCCGCGAAGGAGCCGCCCCTTTTCGTTAAGCCCGGAAGCTCAGACCCGTTCGGGCTCTCCGAGCGGCTTGGCGACGACGCCCTCATGGAGGCCAGACGGGTTGTCGATCCCGAAATGGGCGAGCTCCTCGCCGTCCGGGACTCCGACCGCGAAGGAGGCGGAGGTGCGGCCCTCGCTTCCGTCGGGGAGGCTGTAGCGGGCGTCGGCGACGACCACCGGAAGCACGGCGTCGCCCTCTACCTCGGCCGTCGGCAGGGCGACCGAAGCCTCCATGGTCCGCGATTCGCCGGCGCCGATCGTGACCGGCGGGGTGTCGGCATGGTCGCGCGGGACGATCAGGGCGCTCTCCGCCTCGGACGATCCGGCGGCGAGCATCCAGGTCGAGATGCGCACGTTCTCGGCCGCGACCGGGCCCGAATTGCCGACCGTGAGCTCGAACTCCACCCGGGCATCGTTGCCGCTGACCCCGGCGCGGCGTGGGCGCATGGTCAGGTTCAGCTCGGGCCGACCGGCGGGAGTAACCGCGGCGACGGGCGTGACGATCGGGGCTGGGACGACCGGGGCGGCGACCGGGGCGACATGAACGGGCTCGGCCGGCGCGTAGGTCCGCTCGTCATGGACATGGGTCCGGCGGCGGCTTCGAAGCGCGAAGAAGGCGAGGGCGCCGATCAGCAGCAGCCCGGCGAGGAGCCACGGCATGAGTGCATCGCGGCTGTCCTCGGTCTCGACCGTCGTCGTCACCGGGGCCGGCGGGATTTCGGGAAGGACTTCCACCGGCGGAGTCTGGGCGACGGGCGGAGGCAGCGGCGTGGTCGCGACCGGCGGCGGCAGAGTCTCGACGGGGACCGGAACGACGGCGACCGGGACGGCGGGACCGGGGACCGTCGCCGGAACCCGCCTCGTCGTCCGCGTCTCGGTGCGCCGGGTGGTGGTGGTGCGGGCCGGGGCGCGCGTGGCCGGCGCGGGAGCGGTGGCTTCCGGCTCTGTGACGACAGTCTCGGGCGCCGGAGTGGTGGCTTCGGGCGCCGGGATCGTGGTGGTGGCGTCCGGAGCAGGGGCCTCCGCGGCCGGCTCATCGGCCGGCGGCGCCGTCTCCTGGGCGATCGCGGGGGTGAGCGGGAGCGCGGCGGCGGCGAGGAGGAGCGCGGCGGCGCGGGCGAGGGGAGCGGGATGGGTTTTCATGTCAGGGGCACAATGAATTTCGCGGCGCTTCGGGCTCGTTCCGCCGCAGGAAGCGGGGCGGAGCGTGGCGGAGCAGCGTCGAAATGAAGTGCGACCTGACGTCAGAACGCCGGCCGCGAACCCCGAAGCGGCCTGCGCGAAAGCAGGCTCAGGGGCTGATCGGTTCTTCGTCGTCGTCCTTGGTGAGCAGGATGACTCCGATGATGATGGCGATGATGATCGCCAGCGGCAGCAGGAAGCCGCCGCGGATCTGCTCGCCCTCGACCGTCTCGGACTGCGGCGCGACCTCGGCCGCCGGCTTCGGCTGTGCGACGACCGGGGCCGCGGCCATCGATGCCGCAGCCATCGCGGCGAGGATGGATTTGATGCGCATGTATTTCATCTCCTGAGTCTCGGGCCGTTTGATCGGGGAGGCCGGGGCCGTCAAGCCACGGCGCGGCCCTAATCGGCGGGACGGGAGACGCCGGCGGTCGAGAGTTCCGCCATAGCTGGCTCGACCCGGCATTCATGAACACGATGCGGCTGATTTCCAGGAACCGTGCTCAGGTTGCGGGCCATCAATGGTCGAGGCCGAGCTCGGCGCGGATCGCTTCCTTCGACTCGTGCCGGTGACGCTCGGCGAAGGCCTTGTCGGCGGGGCTGGCATAGGATTGGAGCGCCTCCGGCGGCGGCGCGACCTGCAGCGCCAGCAGCAAAGCGGTGGTCAGGAAACCGGCGATCATGGACTTCATCGGACTTCTCCAGCGGATGAAGGCCGATCTGCGCCCGGCGCGTCACGGCAGGATGCCGCGCGGACCGGATTTATGTGTCAATTGTAACAAAGCCGGCTGCCTTGCCCCGGCCTCTTTTACCCCCCACATGGCCCCCATGCTCTTTAAGAACCTCCCTTCGCGCCTCGCCGGGGCGCTGTCCGAGCGCGGCTATGCCACGCCCACCCCCGTCCAGGCCGCCGTGCTCGAAGACCAGGCGGAGGGGCGGGATCTCATCGTCTCGGCGCAGACCGGCTCGGGCAAGACGGTCGCCTTCGGCCTGGCGATGGCGCCGCAGCTGCTCGGCGAGGACGGCGAGGCCGGATTCGCGCGCGAGCCGCTGGCGCTGATCATCGCTCCGACCCGCGAGCTGGCGCTTCAGGTCAGCCGCGAGCTCGGCTGGCTCTACGCCCCGGCCGGGGCCCGGATCGCGACCTGCGTCGGCGGCATGGACGCTTCGAAGGAAAGGCGTGCGCTTCAGCACGGCACCCATATCGTCGTCGGTACTCCGGGGCGGCTTCGCGACCATCTCGAGCGCGGCGCTCTCGATCTATCGAAGCTTCGGGCCGTCGTCCTCGACGAGGCGGACGAGATGCTCGACATGGGCTTTCGGGAAGATCTCGAGGAGATACTCGACGCGACCCCGCCGGCCCGGCGGACCCTGCTCTTCTCGGCGACCATGCCGCGGCCGATCGTGGCGCTCGCGAAGCGCTACCAGAAGGACGCCTTGCGCATCTCGACCGTGGGCGAGGAGCGCGGCCACGGCGACATCGCCTATCAGGCGATGACGGTGGCGCCCGCCGACATCGAGCATTCGGTGGTCAACCTGCTCAGGCTTCACGAGGCGGAGAGCGCCTTGCTGTTCTGCGCGACCCGCGAGAATGTCCGGCGGCTCCATTCGTCCCTGGTCGAGCGCGGCTTCAGCGCCGTGGCCCTGTCGGGAGAGCATAGCCAGAATGAGCGCAACCAGGCCCTTCAGGCCTTGCGCGACGGACGGGCGCGGGTGCTGGTCGCGACCGACGTCGCCGCGCGCGGGATCGACCTGCCCAATCTCAGCCTCGTCGTCCATGTCGAGCTGCCGAGGGACGCGGAAACGCTCCAGCATCGTTCCGGGCGCACCGGCCGGGCCGGGAAGAAGGGGATCGCCGTCCTCGTCGTTCCCTATCCGAGGCGCAAGCGGGTCGAGATGGTGCTTCGCGGCGCCCGCATCGAGGTCGAGTGGATCAAGCCGCCGACTCCCGAGGACATCCGCAAGAGCGACCACGACCGGCTGCTCGCACAGCTGCTCGAGCCGGCCGAGATCGAGGAGGAGGATCGCGACCTCGCCCGCCGCCTGATGGAGGCCAAGCCGCCGGAGGAGATCGCCGCCGCGTTGGTGCGGGCCCACCGTGCCCGAATGCCGGCCCCCGAGGAGATGGTCGATTCGGGAAGCGCCGGCGAGGTCCGTCGGCCGGAGGGGCCGCGCCCCGGCTTCGAGGACACGATCTGGTTCCGGATGGACATAGGCCGCCGCCACAATGCCGATCCACGCTGGCTCCTGCCCCTGCTCTGCCGCCGCGGCCACATCACCAAGTCCGAGATCGGGGCCATCCGCATAGCGGCGGGCGAGACCATGTTCGAAGTGCCGCGCGCCGCGGCGGGCCGC
>JASLBD010000094.1 GCA_030146745.1 Allosphingosinicella sp.
CATCCAGGTTCCGTTGGGCTGGATCCTGGTGCTGTCGGATGAGGAATGAATCGATCGAATTCGATATCAACTCCTCCAGAACGACGTAGCGGTTCGCGCTGATTTTGGTGTTCTTCAAGCTTCCGCGGATATCGAGTGTCATCTGTGATCCGTTGGAAGGCTGCCACCGTCGAAGGGGTTTGGAAGCAGGGCAGTCGTGAAGTCAAGGAAGTTGCGCATTCTGGCGCCCACTCCCGGGCTTTACGGTGCCTGGCAGCTAGGAAAATGCCTTGGAGCGTTCCGGTGGCAGGCACCAAGGAAAATCCAGCCTCCCCCGCCACCGGTTAGCGCGACCGTCCCCGACAGGCTCGGCCCCTTCGCGCCTCTGCGTCTTCGCGTGACCCCATCCCAGCGCTGGAGCCCCCACCGGCTGTGGCTCGTCACGCCTCCGAACAGCGATCGCCAGCGATGTCGCAGGAAGCCTAGAAATAAACGAAGTTCCCCCGCCCCGCCAGCTGCTGGATGAGGTCGAACTCGTCCCGATTGGCCGTCAGGACGGAAATGCCTTCCCTGGCCGCGCTGAGATAGATGAGGGCGTCGTTCAGGCACTCCTTGCGCTGGTGCGGCTGGAAGCCCTGCACCCTCGACAAGGTGCCGGCGATCAGCCCCGCTTCGGCCCAGGTTTCGGGGTCGGGGATCAACAGCCGATGCTCCGGGATGGTCCGGATGAGCTCGAAATAATGGTCGCGCCTGGCGGTCCAGCGCGGGTGCGCGGGATCGGCGTTGGCGACGCCGGTGGTCAGCTCGGCGATGCAAACCGAGGAGTGGAAGGAAACGCATTGGTCCAGAAGGGTTTGCGCGGCGGCGGGAAGCTTGCCTCCGGCTCCATGGATGTAGACGTTCGTATCCAGAAGCAGCCGGGCTCGGCCGGTCCCCGCGATGTCGCTTGCCGAAACCAGGACGTCGGGCGGCCGAGTCCGAAGCTGCGTCAGTCGTTTGTGGGGCTTGATCCGCCGGGCTATCGCCGCCGGATCAATAGTCAAGCCCGGCGTCCTCGCCCAGCGCCCCTCGGGTGCGCTTGAGATATTCGATGACGGGATCGGGCTCGGCCAGCATCGAGAGAGCGACGATGCCGAGCTCCGTGGTGGAGGAAAGACCGCTCTCGCGCCTCGCGGCGTCGACGAGCGCCTTCGGGGCTCGAAAGCTGAGATGCTCGGACGCGTCATCGTCCAGAAGCCCGGCGCGCCGGGCCGCGTTGACCGAAAGGAATTGTCCAGCCGCCGCGTCGCGTCCGATCATCCCGGAGCGGCGCGGAGTGCGGTTGCGGCCCGTTCCCGCGCCACCCTGCTTTTCGCTATTCGCCATTTCGTGACCTTCCTTATGTTGTGTGCAACATAGCATCATTCTGCACACACTTCAAACCGGACAGAGGGACGCCCCACCGAAGCCCCCAGTTGACGTTCACGTAAACACCCGGCAATCCGCCCCCCGAAGGAGACCTGCGCCCCATGAGCCCGATCAGCACCCGCCGCCACGGCGACATCCTCATCGTCACCTCGAACAACCCGCCGGTCAACGCGCTTGGGGCTGCGGTTCGCGAGGGGCTGGTCGCGGCGGTGGGGGAGGCGGACGGGGACGAGGCGGTGAAGGCGGTGGTGATAATCTGCCAGGGGCAGACCTTCTTCGCCGGCGCCGACATCACCGAATTCGGCAAGCCGATGCAGATGCCGATGCTCCCCATGGTCGTCGACATCATCGAGAATTGCACCAAGCCGGTCGTCGCCGCGATCCACGGCACCGCCTTCGGCGGCGGCCTGGAAGTGGCGCTCGCCAGCCATTACCGGGTCGCCGTGCCTTCGGCCAAGCTCGGCGTGCCCGAGGTCAAGCTCGGCCTCCTCCCCGGCGCCGGCGGGACCCAGCGGCTGCCCCGCGTGGCCGGAGTCCGCAAGGCGCTGGAGATGGCCGCGACCGGCAATCCGATCCCGGCGAAGGAGGCCTATGAGGCGGGCCTGGTCGACCGGCTGATCGAGGGCGACCTCGAGCAGCACGCGGTGGCCTATGCCGACGAGGTCAAGGCCGTCCGCCCGATCCCCAAGACGAGCGAGCGGCAGGACAAGATCGAAGGCACCGACCGCGCCGTCTTCGACGAATTCCGCAAGGCGCATGCCCGCAAGTTCAAGGGCTTCGAGGCGCCCGAGAAGAACATCCAGGCGATCGAGGCGGCCGTCGCCAAGCCCTATCCGCAAGGAGTCCAGGACGAGCGGCGGCTGTTCATGGAGCTGATGAGCGGGACCCAGGCCCGGGCCCAGCAATATTTCTTCTTCGCCGAGCGCCAGGCCGCCAGGATCGACGGCCTCCCCGAAGGCACCGCGCCCCGCCCGATCGAGCGCGTAGGCGTGATCGGCGCCGGCACGATGGGCGGCGGCATCTCGATGAACTTCCTCTCGGCCGGCATCCCGGTCACCATCGTCGAGACCGGCCAGGAGGCCCTCGACCGAGGCACCGGCGTGATGCGCGGGAATTATGAGGCGAGCGCCGCCAAGGGCCGGATCACCGCCGCCCAGGCCGAGGGCGCGATGGCCCTCCTCAAGCCGACGCTGAGCCTCGACGACCTCGCCGATTGCGACCTCATCGTCGAGGCGGTGTTCGAGAATATGGACGTCAAGAAGGAGGTGTTCGGCAAGCTCGACCGGATCGCCAAGCCCGGCGCGATCCTCGCCTCCAACACCTCCTATCTCGACATCGACGCGATCGCGGCGAGCATTTCCCGGCCGCAGGACGTCGTCGGACTCCACTTCTTCTCGCCCGCCAACATCATGAAATTGCTCGAGGTCGTGCGAGGCGCCAGGACCGCGCCCGACGTGCTGATGACGGCGATGAGCCTCGCCAAGCGCATCCGCAAGGTCGCGGTCGTGGCGGGCGTCTGCCACGGCTTCATCGGCAACAGGATGCTGATGCCGCGCCAGGTCCAGGCCGGCCGACTGCTCCTCGAAGGCGCCACCCCCGAGCAGATCGACCGGGTCCATGTCGAGTTCGGAATGCCGATGGGCCCCTTCCAGATGGCCGACCTCGCCGGGGTCGACATCGGCTGGCACCGCGACCCCAGCCGGATCGAGAACGTCCGCGACGCGCTCTGCGCGGCCGGCCGCTGGGGCCAGAAGAAGGGCGCCGGCTTCTACGATTATGACGAGAAGCGCCGCCCCTCCCCCTCCCCGGTCGTCGCCGGGATCATCGACGATTTCCGCGCCAGGGAAGGCGTCGAGCCCCGCGAGATCGGCGACCAGGAGATCATCGAGCGCACCTTGTACACGATGGTCAACGAAGGCTCGAAGATCCTCGAGGAAGGCATGGCCCAGCGCGCCTCCGACATCGACGTGGTCTGGGTCTATGGCTACGGCTGGCCGGTCTGGCGCGGCGGCCCGATGTTCTGGGCCGACACCGAAGGGCTGACCAGGATCGTCGAGGGGCTGAGGGGACAGCAGGAGAGGCTGGGCGAGGATTTCTCGCTGTCGGACCTGCTGGTGCGCAAGGCGGAGGCGGGCGAGAAGCTCAGTCGTTAGAGCGTTATTCGGATCGGCCTGCTTCGCTCGTCATGCCGGACTTGATCCGGCATCCACCTTCCTTTCCCCCTCGCAATGGCCCGAAGAAGATGGATCCCGGATCAAGTCCGGGATGACGACGTCTCGCGCGTCACCCCCTCAAAGCGGCGAGGATCGTCTCGAATATCCCGACCAGGCTTAGGCCGAGATTGTTGAACGCCGCCACCAGCGCGATCGAGATCAGCGCCGCCAGAAGCCCATATTCGATCGCCGTGGCGCCCCGTTCGTCGCGGAGCAAATGTCTGAGATAACCCACTTTTCGTCCCCTCCCGGCCTCGCCCTTCATCGCCCGGGAAGCTTACCGCCCGCTTAAGCACCGGCCCTGAAATCAAAGCCTTTTCGCGGCGAAGTTCACGAAGTTCATCGAGTCGGACGCCTTTTGCGTGAACTTCGCGGCGAGAATCGTTTCCGGCCAGGGGCCTGGCCCCGCCGCCGCCCGCCACCGCGTCCGGACTCCCGCCGGCCACCGCCACTCTCCTCCCGCCGCGCCCCCCCAGCCCCTCCAAGAAGCTCCCGCGGCACCCTGGAACATAGCAGAAACGCTTCCGATTTGCCAGCGAGACGAACGCCTGCTCCCGGAGACTCGAGGCGAACGATCAGCCCTCGCGAAACAGCTCCGCCGGCTCGACCTTCAGCGCGTCGGCGATCCGGTGGATGTTGACGAGGCCGACGTTGCTCTCGCCGCGCTCGATCCGGCCGATGTAGGAACGGTCGAGACCGCAGGCGAAGCCGAGCTTTTCCTGCGACAGCCTGGGCTTCCCGGCCTTGCGGAAGCTTCGCATGCGAGCCCCGAAGGCCCGTTGCACAAGTTTCGCCCGCTCCTGTCCATGCGCCGGACTTGGACAAAATGCGGACTTTAAATCCACGGACAATTCGTCCCATTCGGGCCCCGAAATGGCACATCCGAAAATCGGTTAGGCGAGCAGCTGGAGCGCGAGCTTCTCCGCCTTGAACT
>JASLBD010000148.1 GCA_030146745.1 Allosphingosinicella sp.
CGGGCCAGCGCGGGACTGAGCTCGACCGTCTGCGAGCCCGGCTGCCAGCGCCACGAGGCGCTTCCCGGCTTGCCCTTCTGCCCCTCCGGCTCGCCGCGGCGAAGCGGCCGGCGGCCGCCGACCCGCTCGGCATGGCGGTGGGCATATTGAAGGGCCTGGAGGAATTGGGAGTCGCTGAACGGGCTGACCAGGAAATGGGTGGCGCCGTCCGCATAGAGCGTGTCGAGCGCCTCGGAATCGCCGCGCGAGAGCAGGACCAGCAAGGCGGCGCAATTGGCTTCGGCGGGGGCGGCGAGGCTTCGGACCGCCTCCTTGCCTTCCGGCAAGGCGCCGCGAGCGTCGACCACGGCCACCGACGCTCCCGACGCGATGAAGCGGCTTTCGGCATTGTCGGCCCGCCGGGCCGCGATCGCCAGCCAGCCGGCCCGCTCGGCGGTGGCGGTGAGCTCGTCGCGATGACGGAAGGACAACAGGAAGAGCGGTGCGCCGGACGCGGCCATGCCTCCCTCTCCCTTTCCGCAAGACGGCGCTTCGAACCCCATCGCTCTACTCTGGGCCTCTCCCCTCAACAATCGGTTTAGATCGGGCAAGGTGCCGGAGCGGGACTTGCCCGATTGAGTCGTTCCGGTCCGAATCGGCGACAAACCGCCTTGGTACCGGCGGTAAAGCTTGCTACAGCCTTGATTGCGAGCCGTTTTTTACGGGAAGCAGGGGGAGTGTACATGATATCCGATGAGGAGGCGCTGCTGCGTCCCCGCGACCGGCGAAGCCGTGCCGTCACCGCCCGGACTCCGTGCGGCCGGGGCGCGATCGCCATGCAGCTCGAATGCGGCCACGTGACCCGGCGCCGACCGGCGCTGTGCCAGCCTTCGAGGCTTATCTGCGAGCAGTGCTGAGGACCGCCCGGGCGTCACCGGCGACAGCGTGAACGTCATCGCCGCGGATGCGCGAACGCCGCTCATGGCGATTTGACATATTAGCATTGACTCATTGATTAGCGTCAGCTAATGATTCGTCATGATCGAAGCCGCCCCCCTCGACCAAGTCATGCGCGCCTTGGCGGATCCCACCCGGCGCTCCGTGTTCGAGCGGATCGTCCGGGCGGACGAGATCACCGTCGCCGAGCTGACCCGGGGGAGCGGCGTCACCCAGGGCGCCGTTTCCCAGCATCTCAAAGCGCTGAAACAGGCCGGTTTGGTCGCCGAGCGCCCCGAAGGCCGCAAGGTTCATTACCGGGCCGAGCCCCTTGGTCTGGCGCCTCTGGTCGACTGGATGAGTCACTACGGCATCTTCTGGCGCGAACGCTTCGCCGACCTGCGAACCCTGCTGAAGGAAATCGACCCATGAACGACGTCATGCTCCAAACCGGTGTCCGCGAAATCGTCGTGGACGAGGTCTTCCCGCACGCGCCGGAGACGATCTGGAAGGCCCTGACCAGCGGCGAGCTGATTGGCCGCTGGCTGATGGTTCCGACCGGGTTCGAGCCAGTCGAAGGCACCCGTTTCACCTTCCAGACCACGGCGGCGGGCGCATGGGACGGAATCATACGCTGCCAGGTGCTGGAGGTGATCCCGAACGAGAAGTTCGCCTACGCCTGGACGGGCGGCCATGAGGGCAATGTCGGTTACGGCTCGCGGCTGGACACGATCGTGACCTTCACCCTTGCGAAGGTCCCAGGCGGCACCCGGGTCCGCCTCGTCCACTCCGGCTTCGTCCTGCCCCGGAACGAAAGCGCCTTCGAGAATATGAGCCAGGGCTGGAAGAAGGTGGTCGGCGACCTCGACACCGTCGCGGCCGAGCTCAACTAGCGGAAGGGAAAGTCGCCATGACCATGAACACACCGCCCGTCGTGTCACCCGAAGCGTGGGAGTCGGCGCGAGCGCAGCTGCTCGTGAAGGAGAAGGCCCTCACCCGCGCGCGCGATGCGCTGGCCGCCGAGCGCCGGCGGATGCCGTGGCTGGCTGTCGAGAAGGCTTATGTCTTCGAGGGCCCTTCGGGAGAGGCCGGCCTGCTCGACCTGTTCGACGGCCGGCGCCAATTGATCGTCTATCGCGCCTTCTTCGAGCCGGGGGTGTTCGGCTGGCCGGACCATGCCTGCCGCGGCTGCTCGATGGTCGCCGACCAGGTCGCCCATGTCGCCCACCTCAACGCCCGTGACACGACCCTCGTCTTCGTCTCGCGCGCGCCCCAGCCGGACATCGCCCGCCTGAAGGAGCGAATGGGCTGGCAGATCCCCTGGTTCACGGTCACGGACGGCTTCGACGCCGACTTCGGCGTGGAGGAGTGGCACGGAACGAACGTGTTCTACCGCGACGGCGACCGCATCTTCCGCACCTATTTCGTCAACAATCGCGGCGACGAGCAGATGGGCGGAACCTGGAATTACCTCGATATCACCCCGCTCGGCCGCCAGGAGGTCTGGGAGGATTCGCCCGAGGGCTATCCGCAGACCCCGACCTACAAATGGTGGAACTGGCACGACAGCTATGTCGCCGAGGCCGCGCCCGACGAGAAATGGGTCGAAGTGTCGGACGCCGGCGAGGCCGCCTTCCGCGACGGTCAGGCCGCCGCGAATCCCTGATCCGGATCGGAGCCCAGCGGAAAACCGGTGCTGCCACCGACCCGCGGTTCACAGCCGGTCGAAGACGGAACCCATCCTCGGGCTGAACAGCCGGTCGTAGGTCTTGAGCAGGAAGGAGTCGGTCATTCCGGCGATATGGTCGCATATCACTCGCCGGGAGCCGCCGGATTCCTCGAAACGGCGCCAGGTCGGCTTCGGCAGCAGCGCCTTCGGGTCCGAAGCCAGGGTCTCGAACACCGCCACTACCATCGTCTGGCCCTTGAGCTCGAGATGCTGCACTCCGGGGCTGAGGATCACGGTTTCGCGAACCGCGTCGATCAGCGCGGTCAGGAAGCGTCTCGGAGCCTCCGCCATCGCCGCCCGGTAGCGGATCAGCGGCTCCTCGAATTCGTCCAGGGTCTCGATCCGGCTATGGGTGATGAAGTGGAAGACGAGCCGGTTGATGAAGTGCTTGCGCTCGCCGCCTTCGCCGAACAGGGCCCCGACGAAGGCGCCGTAGACGTTGTTGCCGAACTCCTTCGGATATTTGGCCTTGAGAGCGTCGAGGAAGCCGGCGCAGCTTTCCGGCGGCACGAGCCGCTCGAAATCGCCGCGCTCGATCAGGCGCAGGGCCAGCGCATCTTCCAGGTCGTGGACTCCGAAGGCGATGTCGTCGGCGAGATCCATGATGCTGCAGTCGAAAGATTTGTGCATCGTCCGGGCATGCGCGCCCTCGCGCGCCTCCACCTGGATGAAGCGGTCCCGGTCGGAGGCGCCGAGCGGTTCGAGGATCCAGTCGACCAGGTCGCTCTCGCCGTCGAAATAGCATTTGGGCGGTTTGCACATCCTGCGGTCGAGCAGCGAGACCGAGCTCGTGCCGGAAGCGAGACGCGGCTTGAGTTCGGCATTGGCGACCCTGCTGATAGGCGCGGGATATTTCAGGACGCTGAGCAGCGTGCGCCGGGTCAGATTGGCACCGGCCGCCTTCGAGAACTTCTCGAGCCGGCCCAATATCCTCAGCGTCTGCCCGTTGCCTTCGAAGCCGCCCTCGTCGCGCATGCAATAATTGAGCGCGACCTCGCCGCCATGGCCGAAGGGCGGATGGCCGAGGTCGTGGGTCGCGCCCGAGGCCTGGATCATGCTCCGGGCGGGCAGGACGGCGTAGGCGGGATGGTCAGGCTGGTCCATCTCGACCTGTCTGGCGATGCCGTTGGCGATCTGGGCCACCTCGAGCGAATGGGTGAGCCGAGTACGGTAGAAATCGCTGTCGCCGAGGTTGAGGATCTGGGTCTTGCCCTGGAGCCGGCGGAAGGAGGCGGAATGGATGACCCGGGCGTAATCGACGTCGGCGGCATTTCGCGCATCTTCGGCTTGCCCGCGCCATGGTTCCCGACGTTCCAGCCAGCGCATCCGCTTCTCCGATCCGTCCCTCCCCTAGCGCGCGACCCGTATCGCCGCTAGCAAGCATGCCATGACGGCCAACGCCGATTTGCCAACCGCCCTGCTCGCTTCCTCAGCCGAGGCGGCGCAGGCGGCCGAGGCTTTGCTCCGCGAGGCCTACGACTTCGTTCCGCTGGGCGAGGCCGAGCAGGTGATCGCGCTCGGCGGCGACGGCTTCCTGCTCCAGACCCTGCACGACATGCTCGATTGCAGCCGGACCCTGCCCATCTTCGGGATGAACCGGGGCACGGTCGGCTTCCTGATGAACGAATGGCGGATCGACGGGCTGAGGGAGCGCGTCAATCGGGCCAAGGCGGTGTCGGTGGCGCCGCTCCGGATGGAGGCGGTGACCGTCGCCGGCGAGACCGTGTCGAGCCCGGCGATCAACGAGGTCTCGCTGCTTCGCGAGACACGGCAGACGGCGCGGATCGAGGTTTCGGTCAACGGCCGGACGGTCCTTCCCGAACTGGTCTGCGACGGAGTGCTGGTCGCCACTCCGGCCGGCTCGACCGCCTATAATTTCTCCGCCCAGGGACCGATCCTGCCGCTCGGCGCCAACCTCGTCGCCTTGACCCCGATCAGCCCGTTCCGGCCGCGGCGCTGGAAGGGCGCGCTCGTGCCCGACGACCTCACCATCTTCCTGCGAGTCCTCGAAGCCGAGAAACGGCCCGTCTCCGCCGTCGCCGACCAGCGCGAGGTGCGCGACGTCGCCACCGTCGAGATCTGCGTCGACCGCGGCAAGGCGCTCACCCTTCTCTTCGACCCCGAGCATGCGCTCGACGAGCGCATCTCGATGGAGCAGTTCGCCGCCTGAGCGGGAAAGCCAACGTCCAAGCCCTTGCCAGTGCGAGAAACCCGCTGCTATAGGCGCGCCTCGCCCGAGAGGCTGCTCCCCGGTAGCTCAGCGGTAGAGCAACCGGCTGTTAACCGGTTGGTCGATGGTTCGAATCCGTCCCGGGGAGCCACTCCTACACTCCGCGCCGCCGCGTTGCGGTACGCGCCGACGTCGGTCGTTCGGGTTGCGCATCAGGTCGCCGGAAGCCGACATTCATTCACGATGAGCGCCGATGTTCGCTTTCGGCAGGCGGAGCAGTTTGAGACAGCCCTACGGCTTTCGCAGGCGACGGCGGGCAAAGCTGGAAGTCGTCCCAGAGGGGCGGCGAGCGCGGTGCGTGCCGCGAGGTGCCAGGAGCGGCGGCTAACCGCCCCGCGATGCCGGAATGGCGAGGACGAAGGTCATGCCGCGGCCGCCGTTCGGCGCCGCAGTGAGGCGGCCGCCATGGGCGAGGGCTATCTGGCGCGCCAGAGCGAGGCCGATGCCGGCGCCGCCTTCCTTGGTCGTGTAGAAAGGGACGAAGATCTCCTCGATCCGTTCGGGCGGGATACCCGGTCCGTCGTCGCGCACCTCGAAGCGGAGCTCCCCGCTATTCACCGCGCAAGCGAAGCGCACCGCTCCGCCGCCCGCTCCGGCGACGGCGTCGCCGGCATTGCGCAGCAGGTTCAGCAGCGCCTGGCGCAGCAGCCCGGCATCCGCCTCCAGCGGCATGGCGGCGGGTGAGCACGCAGCGGAGAACGCGATGCCGCGCCCGCGCACCTGCGCTTCCCCCAGCGCCTCGATGTCCGCGAGAAAGGTGACGAGGTCCAGCGGCGCGAAAGCAGGGGCAGGCAGATCCGCGACCGCGCGGTAGCGTTCGACGAAGTCGATCAGATGCCGGCTCTGCCGCGCGATTGTGTCCGCCGCGCCGCTGACCGCGGGCCTCCTGTCCCCCCCGGCCATCCGCGCGAGGCTCTCGGCCAGCGACGCCACGGGCGTAAGCGCGTTCATCATCTCGTGGGCGAGCACGCGCGTCATGGCGTGCCATGCGCCGACCTGAACCGCGTCCAGCTCCCCCGCCACCGCCTGCAGTGAAACCAGGCGTTGCGGCCCGCCGTCCGGAGTGGCAACGGCACCCACCCAGATCAGCATCGAGCGGCCGTCGGCGAGCGCGACGATCCGGCGGCCGCCGATGGGCAAAGCGAGGACCTCGGCCGCCGCCGGCCCGTCAAGTGCATCCTCCAGCCGCGCCACCTCGCCGGCGAGGGCGCGTGCGGCGCGGTTGGCGAAGCGGATGCGGCCGTCGGGGGCGAGCGCAAAGAGGGCTACGGTGACCGCATCGAGCAGCGCCAGCGCCTGATCGAGCTGCTGCGCCCGCGCCCGTTCCTCGATGGCCGGCGAAACAGGGTCGTCCTCGCGGCTGCGGAGCGCGACCCGCACGATGTCGACCAGCAGCAAGGCGGCCGCCGCGGCGAGCACGGAGGCGCTTGCGAAATGCCGGGTTTCCGTCAGCAACCGGACGAGAAGGGCAATGGCGATGGCCGCGAAAAGGAGCCGCCAACCGGCAGCGGAGACGGTGTCGAGGCGGACGAGAGCGCTAGGCTGTATCGACATTCAGCGGACTGCCGGGTGCAGCCCCCTCTCCCCAGCGGGGAGAGGGTTGGGGTGAGGGGGCTCCGGGTCCGCGAATCCTGCTCGAAAGCCGAACCCCCTCACCCTGCCCTCTCCCCGCTGGGGAGAGGGGTTTTGGCTCATGACGCCCGAATGCCGATACAGCCTAGAGCCCATGCTTTGCCATGCGCCGGTAGAGCGCGGGGCGGCTGAGGCCGAGCGCTGCCGCAGCCTGCGCGATGTTGCCGTCGTGCCGGCCGAGCGCGCCGGCGATGGCCGAGCGCTCCAGCGCGTCGAGGCTGCTGCCCGCACGCGCTGTTTCAGTGCGGCCAGCCGCCTCGCGGACCGCGGCAACCAACGCTTCGTTGCGCCATGGCTTGAGCAGGAAATCGTTGGCGCCCCGCTTGAGGCTTTCGACGGCCAGCGAGACGGCACCGTAGGCGGTCATCAGGATGACGGCGAGCGTCGGATCGGCCGCTTTGATCATGTCGAGGGCC
>JASLBD010000165.1 GCA_030146745.1 Allosphingosinicella sp.
CGGCGCGCACCATGCTGCCGGCCAACCTCACCATCGAGGATGCGACGGAAATCTATGCGGAGTTGAGCCTGGCCCAGGGCCGCAGCCTGGGCGGCACCCTGACGGCGACCCTGACCGTCGGCACCGGCTCGAATGCGGCGACCCAGACTCTGACCTTCGACAACAAGACCACCGCGCTCCTGCCCAACCTCACCATCGCCGACTGGGTCGATCAGCCGTGGACGCTCACGGTGACTCAGGCCGGCGTGCCGCCCGGCATCAAGGACGAGGCCGGGTTGATCGATCCCACCGCGCTTCTGACGATCGGAATGATCGTCACCTATGAGGCGGCCCGGGGATGAGTTGCGTGGCACCAAAGTCCCTGGGGGCGGCGGGGACGGAAACAGGAGACTATCATGGCTCTCGATGAAACGCCGATGTGTGCGGGCGACCACTGCAGTGGCAGAATCGTGGGGATCAACGACACGTGCAAAAAGAATAAATGGCCCGTCGGACATCTGGTGCTCGTCTGTAACGAGATCACCGGCGACTGTTGCAATTGCAAATGCTCCTGCCTTGCCTACGGCACGCCGGTGACCGTTCCCGACGGGACGAAGGCGATCCAGTCGATCGCCATGGGGGACGAGGTCCTTGCCGCCGACACCAATTTCCAATGGACCGCGATGCCGGTGCAATTCAGCGACGGGACCGGGCCGGGCAGCGTCCAGCCGGAAATGGTCTATCTCACCTACGGATCGCCCGAGCAGACGATCATCGTCACGCTCGACCACACTTTCCTCCAGCCGGGTGGAAAGCTGATCCGCGCCAGCATGCTCATCTTCGGCGATTCGTTGCTCGATGCGAACGGCAACCCGATCAAGATCACCAAGATCGAGCTCAAGCATTATGTCGGCGGCGTCTGGAACATCGCCACCCTGCACGAGCAGCCGACCAGCCTCGACGGCCACCTGATCGAGACGCAGGGGGTGATCTCCGGCGATTACGCCGTGCAATTATTCTACCACGAACTGGAGAAAGAGGGCCTGACGGTGACGGCCCGCGAGGAGACCATCGAGACGGAGGGCCATCGCGCCGCGGCGGGGCTGCCGCCGAGGCTGAGCCTCCCGGAAAAGCCGCTCAGCACGCTCCTGCGAGGCGGGTCCGCCCGGCACTGGCCGAACCCGAACGTGTATATCCACCTCGATCACAGCTTCGTGGTGGCCGCTCCATCCAGGCACCTCGGTTATCTGACCGGCGTGCAGTCAGCCGAGGTGCGCGACATGTTGCTTCACCGCACCATAGTCGAAAGCGCGTCCGTTCCGGAATTGACGCGCTGGGCTTTCACAACGTTTGCCGGCTTCTATCCGGACATCAACTTCGTCCTGGACTGGCCGAATGCCAATTGTAACGCCTTCTCGCTGATCCTGGACGATCAGAAGAACGTGCTGATCCAGGGCGGATTGCTGCGCGCCGACCCCATCGGTTGGGAAGCGATCACCCTGCTGATGGCTTATTCCGTCAATCGGTTCCGCGAAACCGGTCCGACCGGCGCCGACGAACTGCTGTGCAAGCCGCAGTGCGACTACACTTCCATCGCGGTTCTGATGAACGTCTTCTACCCTTTGTATCCGAACGTCATATTCAATGCGGTCAACCAGATGGAGGCGCTGTTCAAGAGCATCCCGACGAAGGAGGATGCGCCGTCGGAGGGCTGCTGCCCTACTACGCTCGACTGCCGGATCGAGACCTATCGCAATTCGATGGCGATGCTTCCGCTTCCGCAGTGCGCGAGCGGCGCAACGCCCGCCGACGAACCCCAATAGGCTCGGCGCGGGGAGCCGGTTGCTCCGGCTCCCGCACGTCGCCTCCGAGCCGCGCTCGATGAATTGTATGGCTTCAAACCCCATGCCCCGGGGGACCACGGGGGCGGAAAAGGAGAATGTCATGGCTGATTGTACTGTCCAACACTGCTCGGCGGTGAGCCAGCAGGTCAACGATAACTGCAAGGCGAACGGTTGGCCGGTCAATCATCTCGTGCTGGTCTGCGATGCGCAGGGCAATTGCTGCAATTGCAAATGCTCCTGCCTTGCCTACGGCACGCCGGTGGCCGTTCCCGACGGGACCAAGGCGATCCAGTCGATTGCCATGGGCGACGAGGTCCTCGCCGCCGACACCGATTTCCAGTGGACCGCGATGCCGGTGCAGTTCAGCGACGGGACCGGACCGAACAGCGTCCAGCCGCAGATGGTCTATGTGACCTACGGGCCCCCGGAGCAGACGATCATCGTCACGCTCGACCACACCTTCCTCCAGCCGGGAGGGAAATTGATCCGGGCCAACATGCTGAGCGCGGGCGGAACGCTCCTCGACCGCTCCGGCAACGAGATCAAGATCACCAGCGTCGAGCTCAAGGCCTATGTCGGCGGAGTCTGGAACATCGCCACCGTGCACGAGCAGCCGAAGAGCCTCGACGGCCACCTGATCGAAACCCAGGGCGTCATCTCCGGCGACTACGCCGTGCAATTGTTCTACCCCGAGCTGGCGAAGGACGGCCTGACGGTGACGACCCCCGAGCACACGATCGGGACGGAAGGCCATCGCCTCGCGGCGGGCCTGACGCCACGGCTTAGCCTTCCCGAAAAGCCGTTGACCCACCTCAAGCAGACCGGATCCGCCCGGTTCGGGCCGAACCCGAACGTGCATATCCATACCGACCACAGCTTCGTGGTGACGGCGCCCAAGAATCCCGGCTATTTGACGCCCGCCCAGGCTGCGGAGGTGCGCGACAGCGTGCTTCACAGGACCATCGCCGAAAGCGCTTCCGTTCCTGAACTGACCCGCTGGGCCTTCACCGCCTTCGCCGGCTTCTACCCCGACATCCACTTCATCCTGGACTGGCCGAATGCCAATTGTAACGTTTTCTCGATGATCCTCGACGATCAGAAGAACGTGCTGATCCAGGGCGGGCTGCTGAGGGCGATGCCGCTCGACTGGGAGGCGACGACCCTGCTGATGGCCTATTCCGTCAATCGATTCCGCGAGACCGGACCGACCGGCGCCGACGGGCTGCTGTGCAAGCCGCAATGCGACTTCAGTTCCATCGCGGTTCTGATGAACGTCTTCTACCCTTTGTATCCGAACGTCATCTTCAATGCGGTCAACCAGATGGAGGCGCTGTTCAACGACATCCCCACCAAGGAGGATCTGCCGTCGGAAGGCTGCTGCCCGACCACGCTGGAGTGCCGGATCGAGACGTATCGCAACTCGATGGCGATGCTGCCGTTGCCGGACTGCGCGGGCGGCATAATCCCGACCGATGAGTCAGAATAGCCTTCACTACGGGAGCCGGGCCTGTTCCGGCTCCCGCGGCATCATCTTCTCTCATCGCAAGGATTGGTGACGGGCGATTATGCCGTGCAATTGTTCTTCGAGGATTTCGTCGCGGCCGGGCTGGCGCACAGGCCGCCGCGGCTGGCGCGATAGCAACGCCGGGGCACCGAAGCCGCCGGCATGGTTTCGACCTGCGCCGCGTGCAGACGCGAAGCGCGAAGATGGAGGGGAAGCAGTGTCCGAACTCACGAATGCGATCCAGGCGGGGGCGGATACGAAGCCCTATCGCGAATTCTCGACCCTTGCGGAGGGCTGCGCGGAACTCGGCAACCTTCTCGGCCTGGGCGCTCCCGTACCGGAAGACGTCTTCATCGGCGCCACTCAGGATCCGGTCTATGCCCGCAACCTGATCACCTCGCGGTCGGCGCCGGTCTTTCTGAAGGTTCTGCTCGACAGGCCGCCGCATCGCGGGCCGACCGAGGAAACGCGCGAGAAATCCAATGTCGAGCTTCTGGCCAAGGCGGCCAGATCGCTATGGCATTGGACGCGCTCCGGCATGGAAACGGTCAGCGACGAGGATTACCGCCGCCGCCTCGACCGGTGCGCAATCTGCCCGCATCACTCCGAGGCGCCGAACCGCGCCCTCTACAATCTCGGCGCGGTCTTTTCCAAAAGCGCCCGGGATCGCAAGACTTGCGGACTGTGCGGTTGCCTCACGGCCAACAAGGCGCGGCTCGCCACCGAACATTGTCCCGGCGACGATCCCGGCCGGCCGGGCTTCACGCGCTGGGGAGAACCGAAGCTCTGACCCGGCCACCCGGCGGCAGAGCCTGACGACGGTGAGAAAGCGGCCTTACCGGCCTTGAAAGAAACCTTGACCTTTGGCGGCGGGGCTGCGCAGCTAGGGGTGCGAACCGGCACTTGAGTGGCTCTGAAACCACAGCGTTAATCTAGAATTTCCATGCACCAATTAGAGGGTTGGAATTCCGTCTCCACCCTTGTAAACCCGCCAGCGAAACAACGAAAAGCAGGGAGCTAGTCCTTTGTCCAAGAATGCGCAGAAGTCCGCCCGTTGGGTCCGTCCCGAGATGAAGAAGATCGACGCCGGTTCGGCCGAATTTCAAACCACCGGAATCAACGACGGCGGCCCCGTCGGCAGCGCGCGCTCGTAAGCACGCCGTTCGCAAACGCTAATTCAAGGACGTCCGCCTTTCGGCGGACGTCTTTTTCGTGCGTCCACCCTTCCCGGGTCTGAGCCTTGTCCGCCATCGCAGGTGTCTGGAGTTTCGGCGGGGACGCCCGCGCCTCGGCTCTTTGCGACCATTTGCTCGATGCGCAGTCGGCTTACGGCCCGCATCGCCGCGATTCGGCCGCCCGGGGCGACTATGCGGCGGGCCGGTGCCTCTACCGGCTGCTGCCTGAAGACGCGTTCGACCGCCAACCGGTGACGAGCGACGACGGGCGCTTCATGCTGGTCGCCGACCTCCGAATCGATAACCGGGACGAGCTCATCTCCAGCCTCTCGCTCGGAACCGCGGATGGGTCGCGACTCAGCGACTCGGCCTTGCTGCTGCGCGGCTGCCTCGCCTGGGGCCGCGGCATATTGGAGCGCATGATCGGCGATTTCGGCTTCGCGCTTTGGGACGGTCGCGAACGAACCTTGCTTCTCGCCCGCGACACTGCCGGCGAAAAGCCGCTCCATTATCGCGAAGGCGGCGGATTTTTCGCTTATGCGACCATGCCCCTCCCCCTCGCCCGGCTGCCGGGAGCGCGCTTCGACGTGGACGAGGAGCGGATTGCCGGGTTCGTCGCCGACCTTCCGCCCGGCGGCAACCGGAGCTTCCTGGCCGGAGTGAGCACACTCGAGCCGGGCCATTGCGCGCTCGTCACCAGCGCCGGGATCGCGGTGGAGCGTTACTGGGAGCCGAGCCGCCGGCCGCTCTATTTCGCCTCCCGCGACGAGTATGGCGAGGCCCTTCGGGAACAGCTCGACGCCGCCGTCTCGCGCCGGCTCCGGCGCTCGGACGGCCTCGCCGGATCCCAGCTCAGCTCGGGCCTGGACAGCAGCGCCGTGACGACCGCGGCCGCTCTGGCACTTGCCGCCAAAGGCGAGCGCCTGCTCGCTTTCACCTCCGCCCCGCGCAAAGGCTTCGACGGCCCGGTGGTCGCCGGCCGAATTGCCGACGAATCCGCGATCGCCGCGGCGACGGCGAGGCTCTATCCCAATATCGACCATCATGTCGTCCGGCCGTCCGGAATGTCGGCGCTCGCGCTGATCGAGACCAGCCACCGCCTCGCCGGCCAGCCGGTCGGGCATGTGTGCAACAACGTCTGGTGGCAGGAGATCAACCGCCGGGCGGGAGAGGCGGGCGTCCGAGTCATGCTGACCGGCGAGGCGGGCAATGCCACGATCAGCGCGGGGCTCGGCGTCGACACGCTGGGGGACCTCGGCCGTGCCGGCACGTGGGGACGCTGGTGGCGGGAGGCCCGGGCGCTGAGGCGCCGGGGCGACTTCAGTTGGCTGCAGCTGCTCAACGCCTCGTTCGGATCGCGGCTGTCCGAGAGCCTTTACGCCCGGCTGCGCGGTCGCCGACCGGAGCTGCCGCCCTTCGTCGCGGCCGGCTGGCGGGATTCGATGCGCCGCCGGCTCGAAAGCGCCGGCTGGGGCGTCCGGCCTCCCCGCGATTCCGCCGAGCGCCGATTGAAGTCACTGCGGATGCTCGACCCCGGCACCTACCGGAAACGGAGCCTCGCCGAATGGGGGGTCGAGGAACGCGATCCGACCAACGACCGCCGGCTGGTCGATTTCTGCTTCTCGCTGCCGCCCGAGGCGCTGCTCGACGGCGGGGTGCGCCGGCCGGCGCTTCGGCGCGCGCTGGCCGGACGAGTGCCGGACCCCGTCCTCGACCAGCGGCTGCGCGGACAGCAGATGCCCGATTGGTACGAGCAGATAAGAGGTGACGAAGTGCAGGCTTTCGCCCGGGCCCAGGCCGAATCGGGCCTCGCCGGCCCCATGATCGACCTGGAAGCGGTGGCCGAAGCGGCGCGGAGCTGGCCCACCTCCGGCTGGGGAGAGCGGCCGATAGTCTACCTTTACCGGATGCACCTCCTGCGTACGCTCGCCGCCGCGAGCTTCGTCCGCTCGGTGAGGAGCGGCGGCCTTGGCTGATCCCGCTTGTCGCTACCGGCTGTTCGGGCTCTCCGTGCTGTCGCAGATTCCGCTGCCGGAGCTCGTCGCGGATTCGGGCGACGGAGAGCCGGACGTCCGGATCGGCCTGGGCACGATCGCGAAAGATCCGCACGCCGGGGCGGGACTGCATATCGACGGGGACGAGGCCCTTCTCGTCATTTCCTCCGCCGGCCGTTTCCTGATCCGCGCCGGGCGCGAGATGCTCGTCGAGCCCGCCGACGGGGTCTCTGCGCGCAACCTGCGCCTCTACCTGCTCGGCTCCGCCTTCGGGACGATCCTGCACCAGCGCCGCCTCCTGCCCCTGCACGCCAACGCGGTGGTGGTGGAGGGGCGCGCCATCGGCTTCATGGGCCATCCCGGCGCCGGCAAGTCGACGCTCGCGGCCTGGTTCCACGACCGCGGCTTCGACGTTCTGGCCGACGACGTCTGCGTCGTCACGCCGGGCCCCGACGGACGTCCTCTCGCCCATCCCGGCATTCCCAGGCTGCGCCTGTGGCGGGAGGCTCTGGAAGCGGGCGGGCGCGACGCCTCGTCCTATGAGCGTTCGTTCGACGACATGGACAAATATACGGTGCCCACCGATCTCGATCGAGCGCTTCCCGCCGTGCCGCTCAGCCACCTCTATCTGCTCGAGAAAGCCGGGGAGGAGGACTCGCCTCAGGTCGCCCGGCTCGAGGGCTCGGCGGCGGTGGAGGCGATGATCGCCAACACCTATCGCGGCGTCTACGTCCGCTTGATGGGGCAGACCCGGCAGCACATGCTCGCCTGTGCCGAGCTGGCCCGGACCGTGCCGGTGTTCAGGGCTCGGCGGCGCTGGGGCTATGAGGCCTTCGATGTGGAAGGCGCAGCGCTTGAAGCGCATGCCCGGCGGCTGATCCTCGAAGGCTAGCGCGCCGGCGGAAGGCTCGAAAAGGGCACCGTGCGTACGGCGATGCCCTGAAGCATCCAGCCCCGGTTCCACTGATAGAGCAGGTCGAACTGAACCGCCTGGGGACGCATCCTGAAGGCGCCCCGCAGCCGAAGCATTCCGCCCTCCAGCGCCGGCGGGAATTCATAGGAAGGCTCGATCGAGAGCGTGTCGCTGAGGTTCACCCCCCGCTCGCGCAGGCTCGCGAAAATCCGGGAGAGAGCCGGCGCGCCGTTGGCGGCCTGGAATTCCGGGGATCCGAGGCCGCGAAGGACGTTGTAATTGCCGGTCTTGTTGGCGTGATCGACCGCCGCCATCGTGCTCCACACCATCCGGGCGAGGCCGGCCTGGTCGGGAATGGCGTTGACCGCCGCCGCCGGTCTCGGTGCCTGCGCCTGTCCCGGGCCCGTCGAAACCGCCAGCAGAAGGGCCGCCAACAGCAAACGGGCCGGGGCGTGAAGCCCCGGCCCGCTCGTCCGGCCCTGGTCGGGCCTGCTTACCACGCGGTCGAGAAGCCGGCGCGGGCGCCGATCTCACCGCTGTCGAAGCCGAGGCCGACGCCGGCAGAGAAAGCGGCGTTGGTGCCGACGCGCGCGGCGAAGGAGGCCGTGCCCGCGAGGCGGTTCTGGAAGTAGCCGATTCCGCCGGCGACACCCATGGTGGTGCCGGCCGGAAGGTTCGGAGTCTCCATCGCCAGCGCCATGGCGACGCCTTCATTGGCCTTGCGGACGTCGCGCCGGTTGACCTCGTTGAGGTCGAACAGGGTGGTAACCTGGGTGTTCAGGGTCCCGATGGAAGCGGTGTTCGCCGCCGTCTGGGTCTGCAGGGTACCGATGGCGGCGGTGTTGGCCGCGACGGCCGGGATCAGCGTGGTGTTGCTGCTGATGACGCCGTTGGCGTCGTTCACCAGCACGCCGGCCGTGTTGTAGCCGCCGAAGCGGACCGTGGTGCCCGTGCCGCCGAGGGTGACCTGGTTGGCCGCCGTCGTCACCGCGTTGGCGCCGATCGCCGTCGAGTTGGCGAAGGTCGCGGTCGCGCCGACGCCGAGGGCGGTCGAGTTGGCGCCGCTCGCCACGGCGATTCGGCCGACAGCGGTGGAGCTGGTGCCGGAAGCGGTCGAATCCCAGCCGAACGCCTGAGCGCCCGTGGCGGAAGCGACGGCCTGGGCGCCGATGGCGGTCGAGTGGAAGCCGGTGGCCTCGGAGAGCGCGCCGAAGGCCGTGGCTTCTTCATCCGCCGCCGAAGCGCGGTTGCCGACGGCCGTGGAGCGAGCGCCGATGGCGCTTGCGACGGTGCCGACGGCGGTCGTGTTGTCGTCCTGGGCGAGCGCATCCGCGCCGAGCGCGACGGATTCGGCGCCGAGCGCGCGGGAGATCGCGCCGAGCGCGGTGCTCGCGGCGCCGTCGGCGCTGGAGCGGTTGCCCACGGCCGTGGAGAGCGCGCCGTTGGCGCTGGCGACGGTGCCGATCGCGGTCGACTGAGCGCCGACAGCCTGCGAATCCGCGCCGACGGCGACGGATTCTGCGCCGAGCGCGCGGGAGAGCGCGCCGACCGCGGTGCTCGCGTCCCCAGCGGCGCTGGAGCGGTTGCCGTAGGCGCTGGCGAGCGCGCCGTTGGCGCTGGCGACGGTGCCGACCGCGGTCGACTGGGCGCCGACGGCCTGCGAGTCGCCGCCGACGGCGACCGACTCGATGCCGGTGGCGGCGGCGAGGCCGCCGAGGGCGACGTTGAACGCCTCGCTGGCGGTCGCCGCAGTGCCGATGGCGACGGCGCTGTCGGCGGTGGCGAACGAAACGGTGCCGAGCGCGACCGCATTCTCGCCGTTGGAGCGGGCGCCGTTGCCCATGGCGATGCCGTTCACCGCACCGACTTCGACGACGCTGCCGTTGCCGATCGCGACGCCGGAGGCCGCGCTCACCCGGTTGAAGGCGCCGACGGCGGTGCCGAAGGAGCCGGTCGCGGCGACCGTGTTGTTATCGCCGACCGCGGTGGCGCCGGTCGCGCCGGCGTCGATCTGACTGCCGGTGCCGAGCGCGGTGCTGAAGCCGGCGGCGGCGATGGTCGGACGGCTGGCGACGCCGCCGCTGCCGAGAGCGGTCGAGGACCGGCCGGTGGCTTCGGAGCCGGCGCCGACGGCGGTGGCGTTCACGTCATCGGCCGACGACCGGTTGCCCAGAGCGGTCGAATCGTCGCCGTTGGCGGTGGCGACAACGCCAACGGCCGTCGAGCGGTCGCCGGCAGCGAGCGAGTCGGTGCCGACCGCGACGGATTCATCGCCGGTGGCGGTGGCGAGCTGGCCGACGGCCGTGGCGAAGTCGCCCGGGGCGGCGGAGTTGGTGCCGCACTCGGTGCTGAGCGCGCCCGGGCCGTCGTTGCACGGGGCCGTCGGATCGGCCGAGGCCGGGGCCGCGTAGAAGATGGCCGCCGACATGGCGGTCGCCGCCAAGAGCTGAATCCTGGTGAATTTGGTCATGAAGCTTCTCCCTGTATGATTATGAAACTTGTTGGTCGGTCCGCGACGGACTGCCCTGAAACAGGCTATACCCTGCACGCTCCCTCTTCGGCAGCCGCACACTCGCTGGCTGGCGCCGTTTTCGGAGATGCACCTCTGGCTTGCAAGCCTGATTCGTCGCGCGAAGGCGGCAGAATCAACTATTTTGGAGGATTTCCCCGTCCTTCCCCCTTTTTCCCTCCGATGCGCGTCTTGGACGCCACACTCCGAAAGCAATAACAGGTCCGGATCGAGGCGCTCGGAACATTTTCCACCCTTCGGCACAGCGGCATGCCGGCTCGCCGACAGGCATGGATAAACGCCCGTCCAGACGCTAGGCGGGCCCCGCCACGAGGAAAAGGGGAGCGGATTTGGCCGGATACGAGCTGATCTCCGGGATCGAGGTGGATCCGCGGCTGAGGGCCTTCGTCGAAGAGGAGGCGCTTCCAGGCACCGGGATCGAGCCCGCCGCTTTCTGGTTCGGCTTCTCCTCGCTGCTGCGCGAGCTCACGCCGGGGAACAAGCGCCTGCTGCGCCGCCGCGAGGATCTGCAGGCCCGGATCGACGAGCGCAACGCGGCCCTCGGCGGCCGGCCGGCCGACCCGGCCGAGGAAGAGGAGTTCCTTCGCGACATCGGCTATCTGGTCGACCCGCCCGCCCCCTTCGCGATCGGCACCGACAATGTCGACCCGGAGATCGGCCGCATCGCTGGGCCGCAGCTGGTCGTGCCGGTGAGCAACGCCCGCTACGCGCTCAACGCCGCCAACGCCCGCTGGGGAAGCCTCTACGACGCCCTCTACGGGACCGACGTCCTCGGCCGCCGGCCGCGGGCGGGCGGCGGCTACGACGCCGAGCGGGGCGCCCGGGTGGTGGCCTGGGGCCGCGCCTTCCTGGACGAGATCGCGCCTCTGACCGGCGGCAGTCACCGGGACGTCACGCGCTATGGGCTCGAGAGCGGACGTCTCGTCACCGACCGGGGCGAGCTACGCGACCCGTCGCTTCTCGCCGGCTGGCGCGGGTCTTCCCCGCTGCTTCGCCACCACGATCTTCACGTCGAGATCCTCATCGACCGCGAGCACCCGATCGGCCGCGCCGACTCCGCCGGAGTCGCGGACATCCTGCTCGAAAGCGCACTCACCGCCATCATGGATTGCGAGGATTCGGTGGCCGCCGTCGATGCCGAGGAGAAGGTCGGGGTCTATCGCAACTGGCTCGGGCTGATGAAGGGCGATCTCAGCGCCCGCGTCGACAAGGGCGACGGCTACGTCGAGCGCCGGCTGGCGCCTGACCGCATCTACCGGTCGCCGGACGGCGGCATGTTCGCTTTGAAGGGCCGAGCCTTGATGTTCGTCCGCAACGTCGGCCACCTGATGGCCAACCCGATGATCCGGATCGACGGCGAGGACGCTCAGGAGGGCCTGGTCGATGCCGTGATCACCGCGCTCGCGGCGCTCCACGACATCAAGGGCGGGCGCCCCAACAGCCCCGCCGGCTCCGTCTATATCGTCAAGCCCAAGATGCACGGGCCCGAGGAAGCCGCCTTCGCCGCGCGCCTCTTCGACCGCACCGAAGACCTGCTCGGCCTCCCCCGCCACAGCGTCAAGATCGGCGTGATGGACGAGGAGCGGCGGACCAGCGTCAACCTCGCGGCCGTGATCCGGGAGGTGAAGGACCGGGTGGTGTTCATCAACACCGGTTTCCTCGACCGCACCGGCGACGAGATCCATACCGCGATGAAGCTGGGTCCGGTGATCCGCAAGGCGGAGATGAAGAGCTCCGAGTGGCTTCGGACCTACGAGGACAATAATGTCGACGTCGGCCTCGCCTGCGGCTTCGCCGGCCGGGCCCAGATCGGCAAGGGCATGTGGGCGATGCCGGACCTGATGGCCGACATGCTCGCCCAGAAGATCGCCCACCCCGAGGCCGGGGCCAGCACCGCCTGGGTCCCCTCCCCCACCGCCGCCACCCTCCACGCGATCCATTATCACCGGGTCGACGTGGCGGCCCGGCAGCGCGAGCTGGCCGCCCGCCCGCCCGCCGCCCTGCACGGCCTGCTGACGGTCCCGGTGGCGACGGAGCGGAGCTGGACTGCCGAAGCCGTCCGCGAGGAGCTCGACAATAATGTCCAGGGCATACTCGGCTACGTCGTGCGCTGGATCGACCAGGGCGTGGGCTGCTCGAAAGTGCCGGACGTCCACGACGTCGGACTGATGGAGGACCGGGCCACCTGCCGGATCTCCAGCCAGCATGTCGCCAACTGGCTGATGCACGGCGTGGTCGGCCGCGACCAGGTGGAAGCCGCGCTGGAGCGGATGGCGGCCGTCGTCGACCGCCAGAACGAAGGCGATCCCGCTTATCGTCCGATGGCGGCGGACCCGGCCGGGAGCCTCGCCTTTCGAGCCGCCCGCCGCCTTATCCTGGAGGGCGCCGGGCAGCCGTCCGGCTATACGGAGCCGCTTCTCCACGCCCATCGGCTGGAGCTGAAGCGCCGGAATCCCGCCTGACCGCCGCCGCCTGCTCGAGCCAAGGCCTGACCCGGCGGAGCCGGTCGGCGGTGGCCGCGGCGAGGGCGCTGACCAGGCCGGACGTCTCCGCCGCCGCCCGCTCATATTCCGCGATCCGGGCTTCGGGATCGGCGGCGAGATCGGCCCGGGCGCGCCAGGCGGCGAAACGGATGCGCTCGCTGGGATGACGGCGGGCGAAGCGATCGATCAGCTCCGCCCCTTTCCCGCCGCCGATATGCCCCGCCAGCCTCACCAGGGTTTCGAGGGCCGAGGCGTTCATCACCCGAGCGATCGTCGAGCGTCCGGTGTCGAAGCTGTATTGCTCCAGGAACTCGCTGGCCGGCGACAAAGCCAGGATATTCAGCGAAACGGACAGATCGTCGGGCGGAAGCTGCGAATGGACGTCGACATTCCTGCGGTAGAGCAGGACCTTGCCCGGCGAGAGCCGGCTCCGTTCGACGAACTTCAGGCGGGCTTGCTCGCCCGGGACCCCGGCGACTCCGCCATAATCATATTCGTAATAATCGCTCCAATAGCCGGAGCCCAGATAGCCGACGGTCAGGAAGCTGAAATTATGGTCGTGCGGCAGACCGTAGAAGAAGGGGTCGCGGCCGCTGTTGACCATCACCCCGTCGCCCTCGGCCGGCCAGAAATTGGCGCGCAGCAGAAACTTCGTCGAGGTCCCGTGGAGCAGGATCACCTGGGAGCTGTAATGATTGCGGGCCCTTTGCGTCGAGCAATGGTGCTTCAGCTCCTCGATGACGAGATCGCCGAGGAAGGCTCGATTGTTGGCCAACCGGCGCAGCGCCGGACCGAAGGCCGCGATCGATTCCTCGTCCGAGGGATCGAAGCCCTGCGTTTCCAGCATCTCGACGAGGTCGCCAAGGCCGATCTCCTCGCCGCAATCGGCATCGATCAGGCGGGGCATGGCGCCGCCTTCCGGTCCGATTCCGCGCCGTCGAAGAAAAGGGCGAGAGTCGAGCGCGCGGCCGAACGCACCTCGGGATGCGGATCGTCTTGCGCCATTGCGCGAAGACAGGGCAGCGCCAGCTCGGCATCGAGCGCCAGGAATTCGCGCATCGCGTGCCAGCGGTCGAAAAAGTTCGGACCGTCCAGCATCGCCCGGAAGAGCGGCGCCGAATCCTGCCGATCGAGGGTTCTGAGCAGGGAGAGCATAAGCTGGGTCCGCGAGCTCAGCTCGTCGCTGCTGCTGGCGCCGGCGAAGCGCAACGTCTCCCAATCATATTCGACCGTCAGCGGCGCCGAGCCCAGCGGCGTCGTCGCCTGAAGATAGACGATGTCCGATCGCGCATATTCGATGACGAAGCCGTGGCGGCGGCCGTCGAGCTCGAGCAGGTCGCCGTCGGAAATGGCCCTTTGCTCGACGAGCCGGCAGCTCCCACTGGTCTCGGCGCTGAAGCCGGGATCGATGTCCGGCGCCTCCCACAGCGACAATATCGCCTCGCCGGC
>JASLBD010000176.1 GCA_030146745.1 Allosphingosinicella sp.
CTTCGGGATTCGGGAGGGCCTGCTCTACCACGAGCTTCCTGCCGCGGAGCGCGCCAAGGACCCTTTGATCGAGGCCGCCCGGGACGCCGGACGGGGCCTCAGCCGCTTCGGCGAGCATGGCGACCTGCTCGACCGCTGGATTTCGCCCATCTTCTCCGATTCGCCCGCCGACGCGCGGCTTCGGCTCGCCGCCTGCCTGCTCGCCGACGTCGCCTGGCAGGCGCATCCGGATTTCCGGGCCGAGCGCGGCGTGGAGATGGCGCTTCACGGCAATTGGGTCGGAATCGACGTCTGCGGCCGGGTGATGGTGGCTCAGGCGCTCTTCTCCAATTTTGGCGGCGGCCGCGACTTTCCCGACAAGCGCATCGCCGCCTTGTGCAGCCCGGACGAGCTCGGCTGCGCCGCGCGCTGGGGTCTCGCGATGCGGCTGGGCCAGCGCCTCAGCGGCGGCCTCGCCTCGAGCCTGGAGCGAAGCCGGCTGGAGCGGCGGGGGGATGTGATCCGCCTCGTTCTGCCCAAAAAAGAGCAGGCCCTCTACGGCGAGACCGTCGACCGCCGCCTCAGGAAGCTCGCCTCGGCGCTTGGATGCAAGGCGGAGATGGTGGCGAGGTGATCCGTCGCCCCAGCGAAGGCTGGGGCCCCAGCGGGTGAAGACGCCGCGTTCTTCGCCCCACGGGGTCCCAGCCTTCGCTGGGACGACGGGCAAATCAGCCGCAGTCGACCTTCACGATGTTGCCCGCCGAATCCACCCGCAGGTTCAACCGGTCCTCGCGATAGTCCATCGTCACGATGGTCCCGGGCGCTATCCAGCGCAGCGCGGTTGCGCCGGTTAGCCGCAACGCCTCCTCGCCGACCTTCGCGCCCTTGGCACGGCCGATCAGCTTCTGCGCCTTCGCGGCATCGCATTTGCCGTTGCCGACCGCTTCGGCCGGCGGCGCCGTCGCGCAGCCCGCCGTCAGAAGCGCCGCCAAGGCCAGGATCCTCCTCATCCGCCGTCCGCCGTCAGGGTCATCACCAGCTTGCCGCCGCGCACCGCGAAGGCCAGCCGTCCTTCGACCAGGTCGAGGGCGTCGCGGCCGAACTGGTCGAAGCGCCAGCCTTCGAGGATCGCCAGCCCCTCGCGCCGTCCCGCCGCGAGCAGCTCCAACTCCTCGGTGCGGGCGATCAGCCGGGCCGCCACGTTGCTTTCGCGCGAGCGAATCTTGAGCAGCAGCTTCAAAAGATCGGCGACCAGCGCTCCTTCCTTGCCAAGGCCGGGACCCCGGTCCTCCCGGGCAGGAAGCTCGTCGGCCGGCATCGGCACCGCATTGGCCAGCGCGGCCATCAGCCGGGCTCCGATCTCATTGCCGGCCCAGGCCGGCGAAAGCCCCCGCACCCGGGCCAGCGCGTCCTGGCTGGAGGGCGGGTGGGCGGCGACGTCGGCGATCGTCTCGTCCTTCATGATCCGGCCGCGCGGCAGGTTCTTGCCGCGGGCTTCCTGCTCCCGCCACGCCGCAAGCGCCTTCAGCCGGCCGAGCACCTCGGGCTTGCGGCTCGAGATCCGGATCCTCTTCCAGGCCAGCGCCGGGTCGTTCTCGTAATTGGACGGGTCGGCGAGCTTCTCCATCTCCTCGTCGAGCCACGCGCCGCGGCCGGTTCGCCGAAGCCGCTCCAGCATCTTCGGGAACAGGGCGGCGAGGTGGGTGACGTCGCCGATCGCATAGTCGATCTGGCGCCGGTCGAGCGGCCGTCGCGCCCAGTCGGTGAAGCGGGCGCCCTTGTCGAGGCTCTTGCCGACCAGGCTTTCGACCAGGTTGGAATAGCCGACCTGCTCGCCCAGCCCCAGCGCCATCGCCGCGATCTGGGTGTCGAACAGCGGGTGCGGGGTCTTGCCGGTGATGTTGTAGATGATCTCGATGTCCTGGCTTCCGGCGTGGAACACCTTGAGGACGTCCTCATTGTTCACGAGCAGGTCGAGCAGGGGCTTCATGTCGAGCCCCTCGGCCTTGGGATCGACCGCCGCGGCCTCGTCTATGTCGCCGATCTGGATCAGGCACAGGTCGGGCCAATAGGTGTTCTCGCGCATGAATTCGGTGTCGACCGCGACGAAGGGCGACCTCGCCAGGCGCTCGCACAGGGACTTGAGCGACTCGGAATCGGTAATCAGCGGGTGGATCTGCATCGGGTGGGCTCATAGCGGCGCCCTCTCCGCTTGACAAAGCAAGGCTGCGTGGCGAAGCGCCGGGCCAACGAAAAGTCATTCCGGCGAATGCCGGAATCCACCTTCTTCCTCGCCTATCGAGCCCAAAGGCAGGTGGATCCCGGCTTTCCGCCGGGATGACGGAGCAGGATGAATCAGAGCATGCACGCCTATCGCACCCATCATTGCGGCGAGCTCCGCGCCTCCCATGTCGGGGAGCGGGTGAAGCTTTCGGGCTGGATCCACCGCAAGCGCGACCATGGCGGCGTCCTGTTCGTCGATTTGCGCGACCATTACGGCCTCACCCAGATCGTCGCCAAGGCGAACAGCGAGCCGCTCCGGGCGCTCGAGCATCTTCGCGCCGAATCGGTCGTGACGATCGTCGGCGAGGTCGTGTCGCGCGGCGCGGACGCGGCCAATCCGAACCTTCCGACCGGCGAGATCGAAATTTCCGCCGAGGAGGCGGTCGTCCAGTCGGCGGCGGAGGAGCTCCCGCTCCCGGTCGCCGGAGAGGCGGACTATCCCGAGGAGATCAGGCTGCGCTACCGCTTCCTCGACCTTCGCCGCGAGCGGCTGCACCGCAACATCGTCCTTCGAAGCCAGGTCATCTCCTCGATCCGGCGCCGGATGGTCGAGGCCGGCTTCACCGAGTTCCAGACTCCGATCCTCACCGCCTCCAGCCCCGAGGGCGCCCGCGACTATCTCGTCCCGAGCCGGGTCCACCCCGGCAAATTCTACGCGCTCCCGCAGGCGCCGCAGATGTTCAAGCAGCTGATCATGGTCGCCGGCTTCGACCGCTACTTCCAGATCGCCCCCTGCTTCCGCGACGAGGACGGCCGCGCCGACCGTTCGCCGGGCGAGTTCTACCAGCTCGATTTCGAGATGAGCTACGTGACGCAGGAGGACGTCTTCCAGGCGCTCGAGCCGATCCTCGCCGGAGTCTTCGAGGAGTTCGCGGACGGCAAGAAGGTCACTCCGGCCGGCGAGTTCCCGCGCATCCCCTACAAGGAAGCGATGCTGAAATACGGGTCCGACAAGCCGGACCTGCGCAATCCGATCCTGATCTCCGACGTCTCGAGCCACTTTCAGGGATCGGGCTTCGGCCTGTTCGCCCGGATCGTCGAGGGCGGCGGCACCGTTCGGGCCGTCCCGGCGCCGGGCACGGCCGGCATGAGCCGCAAAT
>JASLBD010000186.1 GCA_030146745.1 Allosphingosinicella sp.
CTGGTATGTCGAGGTCCATCCCGAGCGAATCCGGGGCTTCGTCGACATCGCCGTCCATCCCTGGTTCGTCGCCGTCTGCGAGTCGGTGCTCGGGCCCGGTTACAAGATCGTCGAAGTGGGTTTCGACATCCCCTTCCCCGGTGCCGCCGACCAGCCCTGGCACCGCGACTTCCCGGCGCCGGACGCGACGACGAAGGGCCGGAGGCTCAACTCGCTGGCCTTCAACCTTTCAGCGGTCGACACCAGGCCCGAGCACGGCGCCTTCGAGATCGCCCCGGGCACGCAGTGGGACGATCTGAGCGGCTGCAGGGACGGCATGTTTCCGCCCAGGGAATGGTGGCCGCGCTACATCTCGCGGTGCCAGGCGAGGCTCGCCCAGATGGGCGACATCTCGGCCCGCTCGGCGCTGACCATCCACCGCGGAACGGCCAATCGCTCGGATGAATGGCGGCCCGTGCTGGTGGTCGGCGTGGACGCGCCCGATGCGACCAACGCGGGGCACCACGACCTGCAGGTCACCCGCGCCTATCTCGACTCGCTGCCGCCGCGGGTCCGCGACCACCTCACCTACCGGGTGACGGACCACCTCAAGCCGGTCCTCCAGCATCACGTCATCGATGGGCTGCTGGAGCCGGAATATTGATCCCTTCCCTGCAAGGGCGGGGAGTCAGGGAGCCAGAACGTCCACACGCATCGCCAGCGACATGGTCTCGCCGGGCTCGAGGACTCGCATGCCAAGCTCGACCCACTCCGCCTCGGGCGCGTTCATCGCCGCGTTGGCGTGGGTGACGGGCTCGGCGACGAACAGGCCACCGGAGGCCGGCGAATAAAGCTGGAAGAAATTCGCGTCGGGCGAGGACATGGCGATCCGGAACGGCAGATCCGGATCGGAGATGATTGCCCGGCCGCTCCAGCCGCCGAAGCCGTGGTCGAGCCCCTGGCCGCAGACGAGGCGGTCCCTGAGCTCGAAGCGGCCGGCCGCCGGCACCTGCTCGACGGGAAGGACATTTTCGTCGATCGTCCAGACGGTCTCGACTCCGGTGTCGAGCCGGGTCCGGGGGGTGCAGAGGAAATAGGGATGCTGGCCGAGCCCGCACGGCATCGGCTCGCCGGAACGATTGGTGCAGGTAAGATCGAGGCTCAGGCCGTCATCGTCGAGCGCGAAGGTCTGGCGCGCCTCGTAGGCCCAGGGCCATTCATCCGCTGCATGGCGGTAGGCGAGCTCGGCATGGTCCGCGCCGAGCCGCTCGACCTGCCAGGCGTGAAGCCAGCCCTGGCCGTGAAGGGGGCTCGGGTCGGGCGGCATATTTCGCCCGAGTGTGACCGTTCGGCCACGGAAGGAAAAGACTCCGCCGCGGACCCGGTTGACGAACGGAACCAGCGGAAAGCTGGCGAGCGCGGTGGGCGACGGATCGTCCAGGCTGGACGGACGGAATATCGGTATCTTTCCGTCACTTACCGCGCAGCATTTGAAGCTCGCCATGCCTCCGCCGCGGCCCGGCGCGAGGCGCAGCGACAGCGGTCCTCGAGTGAGGAGGGGAAAGGAATCGTCGGCCATCTTGCAAGGCGCCATAAAGCGGCGTTCAGCGAAGCGAAACTCTCCTGTGGGTAAATCCAGATTAGCCTTGCAGGCCGATTCCACTGCGAGCTAACACACACCCGGGGAGTACCGGGAGGGGTTCTGGTGATGAGTAGACGAGTCAAAGATTTTATCGAGGTGAAGGACACCGGGTCGCTCGACTCGCTGATCGAGCGGCTGCAGGAAGTGCGCGGCAGCCTGCCCGCCGGCGCTGAGCCGGAAGTGAAGATGCGGGGCGACGACATTTTCGGACGCCACCTCTGCATCAGCTTCTACCGTCCGCAGACGGTCGAAGAGGCGGAATGCGACGCGCGCTACGCCGAGGCCTATCGCCAGTCGCGCGAGCGCGAGCTGAACCGGCTCCACGACGAGCTCGGCTTCTGCCCGGTGCCGGCGCGGCGGCAGGGGAAATTGCGCATCGTCGCTTGATCCCGCCTCCCATGCGAAGCATCGGGAGGGGGAAGCAAATAAATCACCACTCCGCGAAGGTCCCGTCCTGGTGGCGCCAGATCGGGTTGCGCCAGCGGTGGCGGTCCTTGTCCGCCTCGCGCACCGAATCCTCGTCAATGTCGACTCCGAGGCCCGGCCCCTCGGGCACGGCCAGCCAGCCGTCGGCGGCGGTGAGCGGGGCCGGGTCCTTGCAGAAAGTGTAGAGGTCGCCGCCCACATTGTAGTGGATTCCGAGCGACATCTCCTGGAGCGCGACGTTGGGCGCGGTCGCGGCGACCTGGAGGCACGCGGCCAGGGCGAGCGGGCCGAGCGGGCAATGCGGCGCCACCGCCACGTCATAGGCCTCGGCCATGGCGGCGATCCGCCGGCCTTCGAGGATCCCGCCGCAATGGCTGAGATCGGGCTGGATGATGTCCACCGCTCCGGCTTCGAAGAAGGGCTTGAAGTCCCAGCGCGAGTGGAGCCGCTCGCCGAGCGCGATCGGAGTCGAGACGAGCTGCGCGAGCTGGGCCAGCCCTTCCGGATTCTCGGACAGCAAGGGCTCCTCGATGAAGAGAAGGCCGAGCGGCTCCAGCGCCTTGGCGAGCTGCTTGGCCATCGGCCGGTGGACCCGGCCGTGGAAGTCGAGGCCGACATCCATTCCGGCCCCCTGGGCCGCTTCGACCCGGGCGACGACCTCGTCGAACAATTTGGGCGTTCCGATCCAGTCGAGCTCGGCGGTGGCGTTCATCTTCACGGCCGAGAAACCCTGCCCGCGGCGCGCGGTGGCCGCCTCTTCAATCTCGTCGGGCCGGTCGCCGCCGATCCAGGCATAGGCGCGGACCCGGTCGCGCACCCGGCCGCCCATCATCTCCCAGGCCGGAAGCCCGAGCGCCTTCCCCTTCAGGTCCCACAGGGCCTGTTCGAGCCCGGCGAGCGCCGACATCAGCACCGGGCCGCCGCGGTAGAAGCCGCCGCGATAGCCGATCTGGAAGACGTCCTCGATCCGGAACGGATCGTGGCCGAGGAAGCGGTCGCGAAGCGCCTCGAAGGCGCCATCGACCGCCTCGGCCCAGCCTTCGAGGCTCGCCTCGCCCCAGCCGACCGCGCCTTCGTCGGCTTCGACCCGGACGAACAGCCAGCGCGGAGGGACGTAGAAGGTTTCGATGCGGGCGATCTTCATTGCGCGACTCCACGCAGACAGAGCGCGGCGGGGCTCATACCGTCTCCCCCGGGTTGGAGGGCTCCGTCACGAAGCCCTTGAGATGCCTGGCGGCTTCCTCCTGCTGCTCGCGAGCC
>JASLBD010000195.1 GCA_030146745.1 Allosphingosinicella sp.
CCCCTAAGCTCTACAGATTCTTCAACTATTTAGCGCACTTAGAGCCCCGCGTCAGCCTATATTTTTGCGCTGCGGGCGGCGGCGGCTACGAAGGGTCTGCGTCACGCCCGAGCCGGCAGGCCGACATGACCGGACCGCAGGGAATCCCGCTCTTTTCCTCGCCACATGCGCCGGAGATTCCGGATCGCGACCTTGCTGCGGCGCCGGCGAATAAGAACCGGCGCATAAGAAAAGGCGCCCAGCCGGAGCTGGAGCGCCTCTCTGCCGCGTCAGTAGCCTGACGCCTAGTTCATGTCCCAGACCCTCAGCACCGTCTGGTTGCGGGCGTCGATCTGATAGATGTTGCGGCCGTCGGAGCGGTAATAGACGCCGTTGCCGTCCCTGAACTGGTACCGGTATTGCGACGGCACCGCGTAGAGGTTCGACGGCGCTCGAGCGCCGACGCGCAGTCTGCAATCGTCGTTGTTGTTGCCGCCGAGGATGCCGCTGATCAGGCCGCCGATTCCGCCGCGATTGTTGGTGTCGCAATTGGCAGCGTAGGGCTCCTCATAGGGGCCGCCCTGGCCGGTATAGCCGTCATTGTCGTAGCGGTCGTCCCAACTGTAGCGGGTGTCGCGATCGTAGCGGCCGTTGTCGGCGACTCGGATCTGCTGGCGCACCGTGCGCAAGCGCTGACGAAGGTCCTGCCGTTCCGCCTTGGTAAAGCCGTTGGCGCCGTAGCGGCCCTCGAGCCGGGTCAGGTAGCGAAGCTGAGCCCGCAGGTTGCGCGCTTCGGTGCGGTTGATGTCGCCGGAGCGGATGCCGGCCTGAAGCCGCGCATCGAGCTGGGCGATCCGGTTGGCGATGCCGCCATTGGCATTGGCATTGGCGTTCCAGCTATTGCCGTTGTTCCAACCGCTCTGCGCGACGGCCGGAGCCGCCACGGCGACGGCGCCCAAGGCTGCCATCGAAAGAAGAATCCTGTTCATTACACATACTCCGCAAGGCCATCCCGCTTCACCCGACAGAACGATTGGGCGGAGCGGGTGTTGCAATTTTGCGGTAGGGCGATGCTTTGCCGCCACGGACGGCACGCGAAGGAGATGACAATGCACGAAAATCGGCTTTTGGGGCTGGCTGTCCTGCTTCTGGCCGCCTGCGCTCCCGGGGAGAAGGCGGCCGACAACGGGGCGAGTGAAGTTACCGCCGAGCCCGCCGCTCCCGCCGCCCCCGCGCAGAGTCCCGCACCCGCCGCGCCGGCGTTGGAGCCGGCCACGGAAGATTCGATTCCCGCGGCCTTTCACGGCGTCTACGACAGCTCGATCGAAGCCTGCGGGCGGCGGGGCGACGGGCGGCTGACCGTCTCGGCGGACGAGCTTCGCTTCCACGAAAGCGTCGGATCGGTGCGCAGCGTCGCTCCCACGCCCTCGGGGGCGATCCGGGTCGAGGCCGATTATCAGGGCGAGGGGCAGAGCTGGCGGAGCAGCCGCGACCTGCTCCTGTCCGAGGACGGATCGAAGCTGACGATCAGCGGCGACGGCACCAGCATGGTGCGGACCCGCTGCCCGGACGAAGCGCTTTAGCCGGGTGCGGATATTGTTCCTCCTCGCCGCCTTCGTGCTTCTCGCGACCTTCGCGCCGCCGGCCATGCAGCACCGCGAGCCGCCGCCGTCGGTCAGCCTGGTCCGGTTCACGCCGGTGCCGCTCAGCGAAGCGAATCCGCGCCTGAACCGGCTCGGGCGGCTCGCCTTTCTCGGAGCCTGGGCGCTGACCGGCAACGACGCCCGGCTCGGCGGCATCTCGGCGCTCCACGTCGAGGGGGCCGAGGCTCTGGCGCTGAGCGACGCCGGCTGGCGCATCCGCCTTCCACTGCCGCGGGGCCGCGCTCCGGTGCGGATCGGCATCGCCATGATCGAGGAGGGGCCGGGCCCGCCGGGCGACAAGGTCAATCGCGACGCCGAATCGCTCGTCGTCCATGGCGGCGAGGCCTGGATCGGCTACGAGCAGGGCAATGCGATCTGGCGCTACGACCGGCGGAGCTTCGCCCGGCGTTCGTCCGCGGCCCCGCCGGCGATGCGCGAGTGGAGCGACAATGCCGGCCCCGAGGCGATGGTCCGGCTTCCGGACGGCCGCTTCCTGGTGTTCGCGGAAGGGAATGGCCGCGACAGCGACGCAATCCTCTTCGCCGGCGATCCCGCGGCGGCGGGGACGCCCGCGCTTCGCCTGCGCTACCGTCCGCCCGAGGGCTACCGGGTCACCGACGCCGCCGTCCTGCCCGACGGAAGGCTGTTGCTGCTCAACCGCAAGGTCGGCCTGTTCGACGGCTTCACCGCCAAGCTGACGATCGCGACCCTGCCCGGGCTCGCCCCCGGCGCCCTGATCTCGGGAGAGGTGGCGGCGGCGTTCGAGGGGCCGGTCACTCGCGACAATCTCGAGGCGCTGAGCGTCACTCGGGAGCGCGGCCGGACGATCCTGTGGATCGCCTCGGACGACAATTACAATCCGCTGCAGCGGACCTTGCTGATGAAATTCGCCCTGACGGAATGAGGCAGGCCGCGGATCAAGCCGCCGCCGTCTCGCCCTGCTGCTTCTTGGCGATCTCGCGCTTCAGGCGGCGCGCCTTGAGGCTCAGGCTGTCGTCCTTCGACTTGAGCAGCCAATTGTCCAGTCCGCCGACATGCTCGACCGAACGGAGGCCGTTCATCGACACGCGCAGCTTGATCCCGCGCCCGAGCGACTCGCTGATCAGGGTCACGTTCTGCAGATTGGGCAGGAAGGTGCGCTTGGTCTTGTTGTTGGCGTGGGAAACGTTGTGGCCCACCTGCCGGCCCTTGCCGGTCAGCTCGCAAATGCGCGACATGATCTCTCGTCCTGGTT
>JASLBD010000204.1 GCA_030146745.1 Allosphingosinicella sp.
CTCGCGGCCGCTCCGGCGGCACCGCCCGCCCCGGGCGCCGCGCCGGCTCCGCCGGCTCCGCCGAAGGTGACGATCGTCGGCCCGGGCCCGATGCCGCCGGGGCTGCCCGCCGCTCTCGCCACCGCGATGCAGGCCAGCGCCCGCGCCCCCCGTGTGCCCCGTCCTCCCCGTGCGCCGCACATCGACGGGGCGATGATCGAGGCCGACGTCGAGCGCGCGGTCGCCGAGGCGATGCGCTCGATCGACTTCGCCGCCGAAGCGAGCCGAGCCGCCGGCACGGCCGCGGCCGCGGTCGTCGCAGGCATGAAGCACGGCGCCCTCGGAATGGAGGCCGGGGCCCAAGGCATGGAGACGGGCGCGGAGCGGATGCGCTCGGAAGCCGCCAGGCTCAAGGGCAGCAAGGCCTATCGCGAGGATGTGATCCGCCGCAACGCCGCCCGCGGCGAGCGGGTCACTCACTCGGATCTGCTCAAGGCCGCCGAAGAGATGGAGGACGGCGCTCGCGAGATGCGCCAGGGCGCCCGCGAGATGCGCGAGGCCGCCAGGGACATGCGTGAGGGACGGCGCAGCTGAGGGCGGGATCGAGGTTTCCCTCCGTTCCTTCCTCTCGCCATCGCGTTGCGATGGGGAGGCAGGATCGCTAGCGTGAGGTGATGTACCCGCATATCCTCGCCGCCCTCCTCCTCGCCCTCTCGAGCAGCGCTTCCGCCCGAACCGCGCCGGCCTACGACACCGTCATCCGCGGCGGCACGATCTACGACGGCAGCGGCGGCGCGCCTTATACGGGCGACGTAGCCATCAAGGGCGACCGGATCGCAGCGATCGCTCGCCGCATCCCGGGCCGGGGCAAAGCCGAAGTCGACGCGCGCGGCCTCGCCGTCGCGCCGGGCTTCATCAACATGCTGAGCTGGGCGGCCGAGCCGCTGATCCGCGACGGCAAGGCGCAAAGCGATATCCGCCAGGGCGTGACCCTCGAGGTGATGGGCGAAGGCTGGTCGATGGGCCCGTTCAGCCCGACCCAGAAAGCCGAGGCCCGGGCCGAGCAGACGGTGACCCGCTATCCGATAAGCTGGACGACGCTGGGCGAGTTCCTCTCGTTCCTCGAGAAGAAGGGCGTCAGCGTCAACGTCGCGTCGATGGTCGGCGCCTCGACGATCCGGGTCCACGAGCTCGGGCGCAACGACGTCGATCCGACGCCCGAGCAGCTGGCGCGGATGCGGGCCCTGGTCCGCCAGGCGATGGACGAGGGCGCGATGGGGGTCGGCTCGTCGCTCATCTACGTCCCCGCCGTCTATGCCGGGACGGACGAGCTGGTCGCCCTGGCGAGCGAGGCGGGGCGCTGCGGCGGAATGTATGTCAGCCACATGCGAAGCGAGAGCAGCCGACTCCTCGAGGCGATCGACGAGCTGGTCGAGATCGGCCGCCGCTCGGGCGCCCGCGCCGAAATCTACCATCTGAAGGCGGCGGGCCGCTCCAACTGGCCGCTGATGGATGCGGCGCTCGCGAGAATCGAGGCGGCGCGGGCGGCGGGCGTGCCGGTCTCGGCGAACATGTATCTCTACAGTGCGTCCGGGACGGGCCTCGATTCGACGCTCCCACTCTGGATCCGCGAGGGCGGGCCCCAGGCCATGCTCGCCCGGCTGAGGGACCCGGCGGTGCGCGCGAGGGCCGTCGCCGACATGCAGGGCGGCTCGCGCGACTGGACGACGGTGCAGCCCGTCGGCTTCACCAATCCGGCGCTTCGAACCTACGCCGGCAAGCGCCTGCCGGAGATAGCGGCGCTTCGCGGCAAGAGCGTCGAGGAGACCGCGGTCGACCTGATCGTCGAGAACAACGGCTCGATCACCACCATCTTCCACTCCATCTCCGAGGACAATCTGCGCAAGGTGCTGGCCCGGCCCTGGGTCAGCTTCGGCTCCGACGCCGCGGCGATCGCCGCCGAGCCGCCTTTCGCCGACCGGCAAGTCCATCCCCGCACCTACGGCAATTTCGCCCGGCTGCTCGGCCGCTACGTGCGCGACGAGAAGGCGCTGAGCCTGGCCGAGGCGGTGCGCCGGCTGACCTCGCTCCCCGCCGACAACCTCCGGATCGCCGACCGCGGCCGCCTGAAGCGCGGCTTCCACGCCGATCTGGCCCTCTTCGACCCGGCGAGGATCGCGGACCGCGCCACCTACGAGCGCCCGCACCGATATGCGGTCGGAATGCGCCACGTCTTCGTCAACGGCGTCCAGGTGCTCCGCAACGGCGAGCATAGCGGGGCGAAGCCGGGGCGCTTCGTGCGCGGGCCCGGATGGGGGAAATGCAAATGAAGAGTTTCGTCCCGGCCCTGGCCCTGCTGCTCGCGGCCTGCGCCACCGCTCCATCCGCCCGGACCTACGACGTCGTCATCCGCGGCGGCACGATCTACGACGGCAGCGGCGGCGCGCCCTACACCGGCGATGTCGGCCTCCGCGGCGATCGCATCGCCTATGTCGGACCGAGCCTCGACGGCACCGCCCGCACCGA
>JASLBD010000270.1 GCA_030146745.1 Allosphingosinicella sp.
TCAGTTCGTCGTCTACGGCGGCAAGGGCACGGACACCCTGATCGGCGGGCTCGGCAACGACATCTTCTTCTACGCGGAGGAAAGGTTCGCGAGCGGAGACACGGTGAACGGCGGCGCCGGCTATGACGGCATGTTCCTGAGGGGCAATTACACGATCGACTTCAACGCCCCCGGCTACACCGGCCTCTTCACCAACATCGAGAACCTCACCCTGACCTCGGCGACCGACGAGCGCTACGCGAGGGGCGGCGGCAGCGAGTTCGACTACAACCTCACCCTTTCCGATGCGATCGTGAATCCGGGCCAGGTTCTGACGGTGTCGGGCGCCCTGCTGATGGCCACGGAGACGATGGTGCTCGACGCGAGCGCGGAGACGGACGGGCTGCTGAGGCTGTTCGGCGGCAAGGCCTCGGACACTCTGAAGGGCGGAGCACTGAACGACCTCATCCACGGCAATCTCGGCGCCGACACGCTCACCGGCAACGGCGGCGCGGACGCGTTCCGTTACCAGAACATCGCAGAGTCGAATTCGGGATCGATGGATTATATCCTCGACTTCACTCCGGGCACCGACAGGATCGAGCTCGACCGCATCGACGCCAACTCGCTCGTCGCCGGCAACCAGGCGTTCAGCTGGATCGGCTCGAACGCGTTCAGCGGAAGCGCCGGACAGCTTCGCGCCTATGAGCAGGGCGGCAGCTGGTTCGTCGAGGGCGACGTGAACGGCGACAGCGTCGCCGACCTGGTCATCGCCCTGACGCTGCATGGGGCGCCGCCGCTCGCGGCGGGAGACTTCATCCTCTAGAAGCGGGCAAAGGCGCGGCGGGGGCGCCTTTTTCGCTCGACATCCTTCCCCGCCCGTGTGACATGGCTTGCGGGGAATCGCGTCTTTTCAGGCTATTAGCGGAATTTTTCGGCGCTTCGAAGGTGCGACGGGGAGGGGATGATTTCATGACCATAAAGCTTTACGAGCGCTCGGATTCCGAGTTCACGCTCAATTCGACGACGACGGGCCTCCAGTCGCTGCCCAGGATCAGCTGGATCTCGAGCAGCCGCTACGTCGCCGTCTGGACCCACGATCCGCTGACGGGCGGAACCTCGAACTCGGAAATCCGCGCCCAGATGTTCGAGGCGGACGGCACGCCCGTGGGCGCCGAGTTCACCGTCAACAGCCTGGACCCGGGCAACCAGACCAATGCCGTCGTCGCCAAGCTCGCCGGCGGCGGCTTCGTCATCGCCTGGGAGGACCGCGAATTCGGCTCGGACGGCAGCGGCGCCTCGATCCGTTACCGCGTCTACGCTGCCGACGGCACGCCCGTGGGCCCGGACCAGCTCGCCAACACGACCACGAGCCTCGACCAGAGCCGGCCGTCCATCGCCGGGCTCGACGGCGGCGGCTTCGTCATCACCTGGACCGACGCCAGCCTGACCGGCGCGGACACCAGCGGCACCGCGGTGCGGGGGCAGCTCTTTGCCGCCAATGGCGACCTCGCCGGAAACGAGTTCCTGGTCAATACGATGACCCACCGGGCCCAGACGGAATCCAGTGTCGTGGCCCTGCCCGGCGGCGGCTTCGCGGTCGTCTGGGAGGACGACAGCCCTCAAGGCGTCTTCAACGGAGTAACGTCCCGCGAGGATTTCGGAAGCGACATCGCCATCCAGATCTTCGACTCGGCGGCGAACAAGGTCGGGCCGCAGCGGGTCGCCGACGACATGAACCCGCCGGCGGCCTACGCCTTCCACGACGGGGCCGGACGGGTCACCGCCCAGAACCCGGTTGCGGTGCTGCTGAGCGACGGCTCGATCGCGCTAGCCTGGGTCGACGGCTACGATGGCTACGTGAAGACCCGGGTGCTGAACGCCGACGGCACGCCCGCCAGCGCGGTCTTCAACGTCGCCAATTGGGAAGGTACGGGCGATGCCCTGCCGTCGATCGTCGCCCTCGCCGACGGCGGCTATGCAATCAGCTGGATCGCGGGCCGCAGGGGGCCGCCGGACGATTCCGGCGACGGCATCTTGGCCCGGGTGTTCGCCGCCGACGGCAGCCCGCAGGGCGTCGAGTTCCAGGCCAACTCCACCACGTCCGGCAACCAGGCCGCCTCCACCATGCTCGCCTTCGCCGACAACAGTTTCCTGGTCGCCTGGCATGACGGCACCACGACCGACCTCAGCGCCCAGCGCTTCCGCGAGGATGCCGGCACGATCACCGACATCGCCCTGTCGGTCGGTTCGATCAGCAAGGCCGCGATCCAGAATGTCCAGGCCGCCATCCTCTCGGCCGACGGTGCCCTGAACGCGCCCTTCACCTATGAGCTGGTGAACGACCCGACCGGCGCTTTTCGGATCGAGGGCGACCGGCTGGTCGTCGCCGACACGGCGCTTCTCTACACCTACGGGCCGAACCAGGCGACGATCACGTTCCGGGCCACCGATCCGAACGGCAACAGCTTCGACGAGGCGATTACGATCCCGTTGACGACGGCGCCGGCGGGCGCCGTCTTCGAGGCTCTCGACCAGGTCGCGATCACCACGCCTTCTGAAACCACCGCCCAGACCCCGGAGCTGACGGCGCTTCCGGACGGCGGCTATTTCCTGACCTGGGTCGAATATCTCAATACGTCCGGCTTCTACGATGTGAAGGGCCAGTTCTTCGAGGCGGACGGAAGCGCGGGCGCGCAGTTCACGGTAAACACGGTCACGGCCGGCAGCCAGTTCCAATCGTCGGCGGCCCTGCTCGAAAACGGCAATCTCGTCGTGATCTGGACCGGGCCGGCCCAGCAGAATTCCAACACCGGAACGATGATCGACGCGAGGGGGCAGATCCTCGATCCCTCGGGGACCAAGGTCGGAGGCGAGTTCGTGGCCAACACGGCCACGGCCCTGCACCAGCTCCGGGCGACTCCGACCGCACTGGCGGACGGCGGCTTTCTCGTGACTTGGACCGACCAGAGCTCCAGCACCGATCCGTCCGGCGGCGGCGTCAAGGCCCAGTTCTTCACTTCGGGCGCGATCAAGGCCGGAAGCGAGTTCCTCGTCAACACGACCGTCGCCGGCGCTCAGACCGATCCTTATGCCGCACAACTGGAAAACGGCACGATCGTGATCGCCTGGACCGATTCCAGCGCCACCGGCGGTGACACGTCCGGCACCTCCGTTCGGGCCCAGCGCTATACCGCTTCCGGCGTTCCGATCGGGGGGGAGTTCCTCGTCAACACGACGACGCTCTACAATCAGTCGGCCCCGGTCGTGACCGCGCTCTCCGACGGCCGCTTCGTCGTCGTCTGGGGCGATACCAGCGAAGGCACGGGCAGCACCGGCAATTTCGACCCGGCGGACATCCGCGCACAGATTTTCGATTCCGCCGGCAACAAGATCGGCGGCGAGTTCCTCGTCAATACGGAGACGGCCGGGTTCCAGGGGCAGGGAAACCTCGGCATCGCCGGAGTTGCGGCGGACGACGCCGGAGGCTTCGTGGTAAGTTGGATGTCCTATTACCACGTCAATTCGGACGGGGATCTGAGTTCGGTCAAGGCCCAGAAGTTCGGCGCCGACGGAAGCAAGGTCGGAAGCGAGTTCCTGGTCAACCAGATCGGAGTCGGCTCGCAGAGCACTCCGGCGGTGGCCTATCTCGGCGATGGCGACCTGGTCTTTGCATTCTGGGACCTGTCCTCCGCGCGAGTCGGAAACAACCGGGGAATTTCGACCCGCCGGTTCGATTCGGCTATCCAGTCGGACCTCCCCAATATCATCGACGGCACCGCGGAAGACGACTTTCTGTTCGGCACGTCCGGATCGGACCTGATGTCGGGCCAGGGCGGAACCGACCGCCTGAACGCGCGCGGCGGCGACGACGTTCTCCACGGCGACGATGGTGACGACATCCTTCGCGCCGAGGAGGGCAATGACGAGCTCTACGGCGATGCAGGCTCCGATTTGCTCCGCGGCGGTGCCGGAATCGACTATTTCGACGGCGGTACCAATCCGGCTATCCTCAACGACGGCACGGGCTTTGGCGACCGGGTCAGCTTCCTTGAGGAGAAAGCAACCCAGGGCGTCGTCGCCGACCTCAGGACCGGGATCATCTCCAACGACGGCTTCGGCAATGCCGAGGAGATGGTGAACATCGAATCGCTGGGTTCGGACACCGCTTATGCCGACATCCTCTACGGCGACGATTCGACCAACCTCCTTTGGGCCGGCCTGGGCGATAGCCTGTATGGCTTCGGCGGCAGCGACGTGCTGCAGATCCACTCGGCCACGGCGGTGGCGGACGGCGGCGACGGCGTCGACACTCTGCAGCTCCACTCCCATTATGGCGGCTATCGCCCGGATACCGACGGAGACGGCTTAGCCGACGAAGCGCCGCTGATGACCGCCGGCTATGTCGTCAGTCTCGCCGTCGGCACCGTGCGCGACGGCTACGGCAATGTCGGCACCGTCGCCGGCATCGAAAACCTCGCTGGCAGCGAGCTGGCGGACGACCTGCGCGGCGATGCCGGGGGCAATGTCATCGGCGGCGGCGGCGGGGCCGATCTCCTGCGCCTGCACGACGGCGGCGACGACACGGTCTATGCCGGCGCGGGCAGCGACAACATCTTCTTCATCGGCGCTCTGACCTCGGCCGACGTCGTCAACGGCGGGGAAGGAGTCGACACGCTCATCCTCCAGGGTGCCTACGGCTCGCTGGTCCTGACGGCCAATATCACCCAGA
>JASLBD010000381.1 GCA_030146745.1 Allosphingosinicella sp.
GATCGGCTCGGCGAAGCGCAGGATTGCGCAAGGCGCCTCTTCCGGAACGACCGGCTCGATCGGCTCGCCGGAGCGGCCGAGCGCCTGGTCGAGGCGGGCGAGAAGGGTCTTGCCGAAGCGGCGCTGGAGCGGGCCGCGCGGCAGGGGCAGGAGATCGCCGACCGTCTCGAGGCCGAGGCGGCGGGCGGCGGCGAGGACGGGCGCCTCGACCCGAAGCGCGGCGAGCGGGAGGGGGGCGAGGGCCTCCGGCTCACCTCCCGCGGGACAGAGGCCCCCGCCGCCGAAGCGAGCGAGGGTGTGAGCGGCGCCGGGCGTCCCGGCGACGGCGATCCGGGCGGCGAAGCCGGCCCGGGCGCAGAAGCGGACGATGCGGCGGCACATCCTGTCCTCGCCGCCGAACAGATGGGCCACTCCCGTGAGGTCGAGGAACAGGCCGTCGGGGGGCGAGACGGCGGCGCGCGGGGTCCAGCGGCGGGCGGCGAAGAGGGCGAGGCGCTGGAGAAGGTCGGAATCGGCGGCCGGATCGTCGTCGCGGATGTCGAGGCCGGGGACGAGGGCGCGGGCCTGGGAAACGGCCATTCCGCGATGGAGGCCGAGGGCGCGCGCTTCCGGCGAGGCGGCGGCGACGAGAAGACGGTTGCCGGTTCGGCGGGAGAGGAGGAGAGGCGGCTTCGCCTCCGGATCGAAGTTCACGAAGTTCATAGTGTCGGAGGCTTTTTTCGTGAACTTCGCCCGAGCCCAGCGCGCGCCGGGACGCCAGTGTCTCTCGTTCGGGCAGGAGCAGGGTTCGCGGCCGCTTTCCCCCTCTCCCCGGGGGGGAGAGGGCTGGGGTGAGGGGGTTGGGCCGCCGAGACCTATTGCAGACGCCGAACCCCCTCTCCCTACCCTCTCCCCTCCGGGGAGAGGGACTGGCGCCTCACGCCGCCCTTCTCTCTCCGACGCTCTCACCCGGTCGGTGCTCAGATAGGGAAGGTAGAGCGAGGCGACCCTCGGCATCGGGGCTCTCCATGATCAGGTCGAACGGCGCTCCGCCGCGCTGGCGGGCGAGGGCGAGGCGCCAGCGGGGGCGGCCGATCCCGGCCGCCGGAAGCGGCGAGGACGGGGCGCAGGCGAGGCGCCAGCGGGTGACGGCGGCGGAGGGAATGGCGAGCGGATCCTCCCCGTTCCCCCGCCAGCGCCGGAGCATGAGGGCGAGCGTTCCGCCCTCCTCGGCGGCGAGCTGGAGGCGGCGGGTGGCGGGCATGGCGGCCCGGCCCACCTCGCCGACCACAGCGGCGAGGCCGCCGTGGCGAAGCCCTTCCTCCATCACCGCGAGCACGTCCTCGTCGCGGTCGCATTCGGCGTAGAGGACACGGTCCGGGGGGAGGCCGGCGCCGGCCAAGCCGGGGGCGAACAGGTCGCGGCGGGCCAGCGCCCACAGGACGATGCCCGGGCGCCGGGCGGCGAGGGAGGCGAGAAAGAGGGTTGCCGCGGCTTCGTCGGCCGGGCCGGGCCGCTCGCCCGCCGCCTCATTGAGCGAAGCGACCGGAAGACCGCCGCCGGCGAGGCGGGAATCGATGGCGTCCACTCCGAAGGGAAGACATAAGCGCTGCTCCCGGGCGGCGGATTCGAGCGCCCTTACCTCCGCGCGCAGGGCGGCCAGGCGTTCGGCTCGGGCTGGGCTCGGGGGCATTTCGACTCGACTCACACGTTCCGTTTATGTTCCCACCTCGTTCAGCGAGAGTCAAGTTGGGGGGAGGGAAACCGCTCCTCCCCGGAACGGGGAGGGGGACCGCGCGCGAAGCGCGTGGTGGAGGGGGCCCGGCGCCGGATCAGGCGGAGACGCGGGCCCCCTCCACCATGCTTCGCATGGTCCCCCTCCCCGTTCCGGGGAGGATCGAGTAAGAGCCCCCTCCACTTCCCGTATCGGAAACTCATGCCCCTCCTCCGCCGCTTTCTACTCGCCCTCCTGCTCCTCGTCGCCGCGCCGGTTCAGGCCGCGGGCGATTCGAGCTGGTTCTACAAGAATAGCGACATTCCGCCCGATCCGGCCTGGACGTTCGGAACCCTTCCCAACGGCCTGCGCTACGCGGTCCGGCGCAACGCGGTGCCGGAGGGTCAGGTGTCGGTGCGCCTGAGGATCGACGCAGGCTCGCTTCACGAGGAGGAGAAGGAGCGCGGCTGGGCCCATTTCGTCGAGCATATGGCGTTCCGCGGAACGAAGAATTTCGCCGACGGCGAGGTGCGCGAAACCTGGCAGCGGCTCGGCGCCAGCTTCGGAAGCGACACCAACGCCTCGACCGAGCCGACCCAGACCGTCTACATGCTCGATTTGCCGCGCGCCGACCGGGCCTCGCTCGACACCAGCCTGCGCCTGCTCGCCGACATGGTCGACACCGCCCTGTTCGACCCCAGGATCGTCGAAGCCGAGCGCGGGGTCGTCCTCTCCGAATATGGCCGCCGGACCGAGCTCGCGGTGAAGCTGCGGGAAATGATGATGCCGCTCTTCTACGGCGGCCTCAAATATGCGCGGCGCGACACGATCGGCACGGAGGCGACCCTGAAGGGCGCGGACGCGGCCGGCCTCAAGGCCTTTTACGAGCGCTGGTACCGGCCCGACCGGGCGACTTTGGTGATGGTGGGCGACGCCGATCCGAAGCTGATGGAGGAATTGATCGCCAAGCGCTTCGGCGGCTGGAGGCCCTCGGGGCCGGCGCCGCTCGAGCCCGATTACGGGACTCCCGCCCAAGTGGCGCAGCGGACCGCGGCGATCGCCTATCCGGGCTCGCCCCATTTCGCCACCCTGAGCTGGATCCGGCCCTATCGGCCGGTCCCGCCGAGCAAGGCGCGCGAGCAGAGGAACCTCGCCCGCACCCTCGCCGGCCGGATCCTCAACCGCCGGCTCGAGGCCAAGGCCCGGGGCGAGGCGGCCTTCCTCAACGCCCAGGTCCAGGCGGTAAACAACGTCAACGTCGCC
>JASLBD010000412.1 GCA_030146745.1 Allosphingosinicella sp.
CGGCCCTTGCCGCCGCGGCGCTGGGCCCGGAAGGTGGCGAGCGGGGTGCGCTTGATGTAGCCGCCGAGAGTCACGGTCACGACCATGTCCTCGCGCTCGATCAGATCCTCGTCCTCGATCCCGTCCCAGGCGGGGGCGATCTCGGTGGTGCGGGGCTTGGCGAACTGCTCGGCTATCTCGTCGAACTCTTCGCGCATCACCGCATAGAGCTTGACCCGGTCGCCCAGGATGTCGAGCAGCTCGTGGATCGAGACGGCCAGCTCGCGGAGCTCGCCGGCGATCTCGTCGCGGCCGAGGCCGGTCAGCCGGTGGAGTCGAAGCTCGAGTATGGCCCGGACCTGGGCGTCGGAAAGGCGATAGGTGTCGCCTTCCACCTCATGCTCGACCGCTTCGACGAGGGCGATATATTGGGCGATCTCGGCGATCGGCCAGTCGCGGGCGATCAGCGCCGCCCGGGCCTCGGCCGGCGAGGCGGAGCCGCGGATGATCCGCACCACCTCGTCGAGATTGGTGACGGCGATGACGAGGCCGAGCAATATGTGGGCGCGGTCGCGGGCCTTCGCGAGCTCGAACTTGGCGCGCCGGGTAATCACTTCCTCCCGGAATCGGACGAAGCTCTCGATGATGTCGCGAAGGTTCAAGGTCTCGGGCCGTCCGCCGCGGATGGCGAGCATGTTGGCCGGGAAGCTCGATTGGGCCGGAGTGTGGCGCCAGAGCTGGTTCAGGACCACGTCGGGGGTGGCGTCGCGCTTCAGGTCGATGACGACCCGGACGCCCTCGCGGTTGGATTCGTCGCGGATGTCCGAGACGCCCTCGATTCGCTTGTCCTTGGCCGCCTCGGCGATCCGCTCGACCAGGGTGTTCTTGCCGACCTGATAGGGGATCGAGGTCAGCACGATCGAGCGCCGGTCGCCGCGGCCTTCCTCGACCTCGTGGCGGGCCCGCATGATGATCGAGCCCCGGCCGGTATGATAGGCGCTCCGGGCGCCGGCCTGGCCGAGGATGAGCGGGGCGGTCGGGAAGTCGGGGCCGGGGATGATCTCCATCAGCTGCTCGATGGTGATCCCCGGATCGTCCATATAGGCTTTGCACGCGGCGATCACTTCGCCGAGGTTGTGGGGCGGGATGTTGGTCGCCATTCCGACCGCGATCCCCCCGGCGCCGTTGACCAGCAGATTGGGGAAGCGCGCCGGCAATACGGTCGGCTCCATCCGGGAGCCGTCGTAATTGGGCGTGAAGTCGACCGTGTCCTTGTCGAGATCCTCGAGTAGGGTCATCGCGACCTTGGCGAGCCGGGCCTCGGTGTAGCGCATCGAGGCGGGCGGATCGGGGTCCATCGAGCCGAAATTGCCCTGCCCGTCGATCAGCATGACCCGCATCGACCAGTCCTGCGCGAGCCGGGCGAGGGCGTCGTAGATCGCGCTGTCGCCGTGCGGATGGTAATTGCCCATGACGTCGCCGACGATCTTGGCCGACTTGCGGTAGGGCCGGCCGGGGACGAAGCCGCCTTCCTGGCAGGCGAAGAGGATCCGGCGGTGGACGGGCTTGAGGCCGTCGCGCACGTCGGGAAGGGCGCGGGCGACGATCACCGACATCGCGTAGTCGAGGTAGGAGGTCTTCATCTCCTCGACGATCTGGACCGGGGAGATATCGTGGCTGTCGATGGTCGGCGGTGCGCTGGCCAAGGGAGGTTTCCTGATTGTCTGTCGTGGAGCGCCGGAGCGCGGGAAGGGTCGAGGCACGCCTAGCGCAAGGGTCGGCCGGGCGCCACCCCACGCGCACGCACGCGTACGCGCGCGAGGCTTCCCCTAGATAGGCGCGATCGGCGTGGGCGCCACCCCTTCGTCATTCCCGCGAGGGCCGGGATCCATGGACACCGACGGCGACAAATCCGAATGGCGGCGTTCATGGATCCCCGATCAAGTCCGGGATGACCGACGAGGGCGCCAAACCGCTGTAATCCAAACAATTCTCCCTCAGGCCGGTTCAACGCCCATTCAGCGCGCGAGCGCTAGAAACGGTCGTCATTTGGCGGTAGAGGCCGCTTCACACACCTTTTCGAACCAGGACCGCTCGACTTCGCAGACCGGTCAACAGGAGGCATGTTCATGAAATCGGTATCCAGGATCGCGCTCGGTGTCGCCCTCGTCCTCGGCGGCGCCTCCGTGGTCGCGACTGCGCCGGCCGATGCGCAGAAGAAGAAGAAGGGCGCTGCCGCCGCCCCGGCCGCTTCGACCATCACTTTGACCAAGGAAGAGCGCGCGGCCATGATGCCGGTCCAGACGGCGATCGCCGCCAAGGATTGGGCGGCCGCCCAGGCGGCTCTGCCCGCCGCGACCGCCGCCGCCACCAGCCCCGGCGGCCGCTACGCCATCGGCCGCTTCCAGCTCGAGATCGGCCTCGGCACCAACAACACCGCCATGCAGGCGCAGGGCCTCGACAACCTCATCGCCAGCGGGCAGGTCAACGCGACCGACCTGCCCACCATCTATCGCAACCAGGGCGTGCTCGCCAACAATGCCAACAACAAGGCCAAGGCCGAGGCCGCCTTCGCCAAGGTGGTCGAGCTCAGCCCGAACGATCCGGAGGCGCTGATCAGCCTCGCCCAAGTCAAGAACGACCTCAAGAAGCCGACCGAGGCGGTGCAGCTCATCTCCCGGGCGATCGAGCTGAAGCGCGCCGCCGGCCAGAAGGTCGACGAGAGCTGGTACAAATATGCCCTGAAGCTGGCCTTCGACGGCCGCTCCAATCCGGCCCTGCGCGAGATGTCGCAGAAGCTGAGCCGCGACCTCGTCAGCGCCTATCCGACCAAGGAGAATTGGCGCGACTCGGTGCTCATCTTCCGCGACACCAACAATCTCGACGCGGCGGCCGATCTCGACGTCCTTCGCTTCATGCGGGCGAGCGGCTCGCTGGCCGGCGAGCGCGACTGGTACGATCTCGTCGACGGGCTGGTTAAGGCGGGCAATTACGCCGAGGCCAAGGCGGTGCTCGACGACGGCATTGCGAAGCGCATGATCGATCCCAAGAAGGCGGCTTTCGCCGATCTCGTCCGCCTCACCAACACCCGCATGAACGGCGACCGGGCGTCGTTGGGCGGCGAGGAGTCGAAGGCGATGGCGGCGGCCACCGGAGCCACCGCCCTGAAGATCGGCGACGCCTTTTACGGCTATGGCGAGCATGCCAAGGCGATCGCCCTCTACCGCGCCGCTTTGACAAAGGGCGGAGTCGACGCCAATCTGGTCAACACCCGTCTCGCCATGGCGCTTCTCGCCTCGGGCGACCGGGCCGGCGCCGAGACCACCTTCAAGGCACTGACCGGACCGCGCCAGAATCTCGGCGCCTTCTGGCTCGCCTGGCTGGCCCGCGGCGGCGCCTGACCGGCTGGACCGGACGAAAGGGAAGGGGCGCTTCGGCGCCCCTTTTTTTGTTGTCGGCGACAGGACCGGGCCAGGTCCGCCCGTCCCATATTGCGACGGGCCGCAAAAGCGCCTCTTCCGCTCGCCAGGAGGCCGCGTTAACGATTAGGCGGGGCCGGCAATCGGTCCCGCGTTCACGAAGGGCTGGGCCGCTTGCGTTTCGACGACATGATCGCGACGGTGCTGAGGCAGAGCGAGGCGCGGCCTTCCGCGCTCGCCGCCAAGTGGCGCCAGCTCGTCGACCTCGTCGCCCAGGGCCGGAGCGAGGGCGAGGCGCAGGCCGAGGCCCTGGCCTGGCTGAGGTCGAACCGGGGCCGGGTGCCGGCGGAGGCCCGGCGCGACGTCGCCCGAAGCCTCGCCGGCCGCAGGGTGAGCCCGGCCGTGCTCGCCTTCTTCGCCGAGGATCTGCCCGCCGTCGCCTCGCCACTGATCGGCGGCGCCCGGCTCGGCGCCGGCGAATGGCTCGACCTGCTGCCGAATCTCGGCCCCGTCGCCCGCGGCCTGCTGCGGCACCGGCGCGACCTGCCTGCGGACGTCGTCCACGCTTTGGCCCGCTTCGGCGCCGGCGATTTCGCGCTGGGCGGCGAGGTGGCGGCGCCGGCCCCGGCCGAGGAGAGCCTCAGTCCCGCCGCCGAGCGCAGCGAAGCGCAGATCCGCGACCTCGTCGCCCGGATCGAGAGCTTCCGCCGCCGCCGCGACGCGGCCGGGGCCGCCGCGGCGGCGGAGCCCGCGCCGGTCGAGGAGTTCCAGTGGGAGACCGGGCCCGACGGTGTGATCCTCTGGGTCGAAGGGGCGCCGCGCGGGCCTCTGGTCGGCCAGAGCATCGCCTCGATCGCCGAGAGGGGCCAATATGGAGTCGACGGCCAGGCCGCCGGCGCGTTCGAGAAGAGGGCGCCGTTCCGCGACGCCCGCTTCAGCGTCCCCGGCGGCGGCGCCGCCTCGGGCGACTGGCGGATCTCCGGAGTGCCCTTCTTCGACGCCGCGCAGGGCAATTTCCTCGGCTATCGGGGAAGCGCCCGGCGGCCCCGGCTCGACGAGGTCGCCCATGGCGCCGCGCCCGCACAAGCGCCCACCGGCCTGTTCGGAACCGACCTTCCCGCCGACTCGCTTCGCCAGCTCATCCACGAGCTTCGAACGCCCCTCAACGCGATCATCGGCTTCGCCGAGATGATCGACGGCCAATATATGGGTCCGGCCGCCCTGAGCTACCGCTCGCGCGCGTCCGACATCATGGACCAGGCCAATCGCCTGCTTTCGGCCGTCGACGATCTCGACACCGCCGCCCGGATCGAGACCCAGCGGCTCCAGCTCTCCGAAAGCTCGGTCGACGCGGTCGCTCTGCTGTGCCGGCTCCACGACGCCTACGAACGGGTCGCCCGCCAGCGCGGAAGCGAAATCCTCATCGAGATCGAACGCGACCTTCCCGACGCCAAGGTCGAGCTCGAAGCCGCCGAGCGCATGTTCGCCCGGATGCTCGCCGCCACCATCGGCCTCGCCAGGGAAGGCGAGACGATCACAGCCACC
>JASLBD010000430.1 GCA_030146745.1 Allosphingosinicella sp.
CAGGGCGGGCTGCTCGTCGGGACCGCCCTGGCTCCCGCCGATCGCGCCGAGCCGGCGCGGCGAGGTGATCTTTCGGCGGACGAGGTCCTCGGCGACCGCGATATAATCGTCCCAGGTCCGCTGCTTGTTGGCGCCCTGGGCGTCCTGGTGCCACTTCGGACCGAACTCGCCGCCGCCGCGCAGATTGGCGACGACATAGGCGTTGCCGGCCTCGAGCCAGAGACGCCCCATCGTCCCCGAGTAATTGGGGACCTGAGAGCTCTGGAACCCGCCATAGGCGTTGAGAAGGGTGGGCGTGGATCCATCCGGCTTCATCGCCTTCGGCCGGATCAGGAAATAGGGGATCTTGGTTCCGTCGCGCGAGGTCGCCTCCAGCTGCTCGACGACGTGGTTCGACGCGTCGAACCTGGACGGAGTCGTCTTGACGGTTTCGAGCTTCCCGGTCGCCGCATCGTAAAACCACAGGCTGTTGGGAGTCAGATAATCGGTGACCGAGAACATCGCCTGGTCCTCGGTGTCGGAGGCGGCGGTGATTCCGATGGTGGCGTTGCGCGGCAAGGCGATCTCTTTCGACTGCCATTTGCCGCCGACATAATCGTAGGCGAGGGCGCGGCCGCGGACGTTGTCGAGCAGGCTGACGAGCAGCCGCCCCTTCGTCGTCGCGACGCCGCTCAGAGTCTGGCGCGGCCCCGGCGCGAAGACGAGGCTGGGCTGCGCCGTCAGCGGGTCGCGTTTCCATTGCTCGAGATCGTAAGAAATGAGCGAATCGGTCGCGAAGCGGGTCCCGCCGGGCGCCTGCCAGGGCTCGCTCAGCTGAACGAGGAGCCGGCCGTCGACGATTCCCGAAAGGTTGGCGCGCTCGGGGAGGTTGAGAGGGACGTTGCCGTTCGGCCGAAGCAGGGTGAAGCGGATTTCCCGCGCGCCGACGCTTCGATAGCCGACCAGGCCGTGCGACCGGCCGGCGCTGTCGCGAAGGACGAAGGCCCCGGCGCCGACGTCTTTCGGCTCGCCGCGATAGATTTCGACGGCCTGATCCAGGCTCTGCCCGCGGCGGAGGCGCTTGGCGACGAACGCATAGCCCGATTCCGTCATCGTTCCCGGGCCCCAGTCGCGGGCGACGATGATCGAGTCCTCGTCTTCCCAATCCGCGTCCTGCTTGCCTTCGGGGAGCGAGAAGCCGCCCTCGACGAAGCGGCGCGTGCCTGTGTCGAATTCCCGGATGACGGTGGCGTCGCCGCCGCCTTCGGAAAGGTTGACGAGGCAGCGGTTCATCGCCGGCGGCAGGCACTGCATGCCCTTGTAGACCCAGGACTTGCCGTCCGCCTTAGCGAGCGCGTCGATGTCGAGCACCGGCTCCCACACCGGGTTCGCGGTGCGATAGCTGGCGAGCGTGGTCCGCCGAAGCAGGCCCCGGACATTGGTCTCGTCCTGCCAGAAATTGTAGAGGCCGTCGGGCCGCATCTGGACGAACGGGATCCGATCCTTGGCCTGAAGCACCTCGAGCGCGCGGTCGTAGAGGCCCTGGTAGCGCGGGTCCGACTGGAAGGCCTTCAGCGTCTTCTCGCTCTCGGCCTTCGCCCAGCCGAGCGCCTTTTCGCCGCGCACCTCCTCGAGCCACTCGTGCGGATCGCCCGTGCCCTGCGCCGAGCCTATCGCTGGAATAGCCGTCATCAAGATCGCCGCCGTCATTGTTTTGAAAAACAAGGTCATTCGAGTCTCCGAGCGCAGTGCCCAGAGACGCTAGTCGCCCCCGGAAGCGCGGACAAGCGGCCGATCTTGCTCGATCCCATACGCCTTGGCCGCCACCAGCACGTCATCCCGGACTTGATCCGGGATCCATGAACGCCGTCGCGTCAGGTTTCGACCCGCCGTGCTCATGGATTCCGGCCTTCCCCGGAATGACGGAGCCCCTGCCCCCTCGCCTCGGGCACATAGCCTTCGTCGATATAGTCGCAGAATTTGATGATCTTCGCCTCGATCCTCATCTTCACCTTGCCGGTGGCGCCGTGGCGCCGTGGCGCTGGATGGCGACTCCGGTGCCGTGGCTCGCATTTACTTAGTCATAGCAGAGCCTTATGCTCATCGCCCAGGTGGGGGGCTTATGAGAAACTTGCTGCTCCGGACGGTCAGCATATCGGTCCTTGTGATCGGCCTCAGCGCATGTGGCGGGGGCGGAGGCGGAGGAGGCGGTGTCCAACCCATTCCGCCCCCTCCCGCGCCGCCCCCGCCCCCGCCCCCCCCGCCACCTCCACCACCACCCCCTCCTTCATCTGCGTTCGACACCCAGGAGTATAAGAATTCGGCGGGAGCGGCGCGGGCCTATGCGATCCACGCCTATGAAAAAGGCGTGACGGGACAGGGCGTAACCGCCGCTGTAATCGACAGCGGTTTTGCGCCGGACATTGCCGCGTTCGCGGGTCGCGTCCATTCGGCGTCCGGAGATGTGGTCGGATCGCGCGGCCTTGACGGCGAGAACCACCACGGCACGGCGGTGGCTTCCATATTGGGAGCGGCGAAGGATGATTCCGGAATGCACGGCGTGGCATTCAATTCCACGCTGCTGATGCTGAGAACGGATCTCCCTGGTACGTGCGATCCAAACTGTGATTTCGACCAGGTTGCCCTGGCCAAAGCGTTCGATCTCGCGATTGAGAACAAGGCACGCGTCATCAACCTGTCGATGGCATTCATCCCGATGCCCCCCAGCCTTGCTCAGGCAGTCGAACGGGCAACGGCCGCCGGAGTTGTCGTCATTCTTCCAGCAGGAAATGACGGGCTTCCCGATCCGGTCGCATCCGCCCTGACAGCGACGAAACCTGAAGCGCACGGCGCCGTGATCATTGCCGGCGCCACCAACAACGCGGGTACGGACCTCGCTTCCTTCAGCAATCGCGCCGGCAGCGGCGCCGATTTCTACCTTGCCGCGGCAGGGGAAGGGATGGTGGTCCATAACAAGAATGGTGGGCTTGGGACCGGCGCTTACGGCACATCGTTTTCGGCGCCGGCCATTGCGGGCGCGGTCGCTCTCCTCGCCGAGGCATTTCCCAATCTGACAGGGCAGCAGATCGTCAACCTGCTCCTGACGACCGCCACTGACATGGGCGCTCCCGGAACGGACAATATCTATGGCCGAGGCGTGCTGAACCTGGCGAACGCCTTCGCGCCGCAAGGCACGATGTCGCTGGCCGGTTCGACCGCTCCGGTATCGCTCACCAGCAACGGCATTTTGTCAGCGGCCATGGGCGATGCGACGAGAGATCTCAAAGGAGCGGTCTTTCTCGACAGCTACGCGCGGGCCTATGAAATGGATCTGGGCCGCACTTTTTCCCGCACGTCGCCCGACACACCTTTGCACGCGGCGCTGGACGGCAGCTACAGCACGAGCTCGGCGGCATTGGGCCCTCTTGCAGTCTCCGTCACCCTGAGCCGCGACCTGCGCAGCCCGCCCGAGGCACGGCTTCAGCCGATGGAGCTTTCCGCGCTGCAGGCGCGGATGGCGACAGCGATAGCGGCCACGGCCCTGGCGCGACTTTCGCCCAAGACGTCGGTCGCGTTCGGCATGTCCGAAGGCGGCAGAGCGCTCCAGCAGCGACTTTCAGAGCGGCAAAGCAACGCTTTTCTCGTCGCGCACGATCCGGTCGGCGGCAACGGCTTCCACGTGCGCGGCGGCTCGAGCATCGGCATCCGACACGACTTCGGACCGCTCGCTTTCACCATGACCTCGGAAGGCGGCGAGGTTCATGACCCATATCTGGAGCAGCATTTCGGACGTTCGGCCTACCGAAGAACCGCGCTCATCGCGGATCGGCGGCTAGGCCGGATGCGCTTCAGCTTCGGCGGCTCGCTCCTCGATGAAGAGGCGACGATATTGGGCGGTCGCTTCTCCTCCGCCTTTTCGAGCGGCGGCTCGACCAGCTGGTTCGCCGACGGCACTGCCTCGCTAAGCTTCGGCCGTGGATGGAGCGCCCATGGCAGCTACCGGCGCGGCTGGACAAGGATGCGCGGCACCACGGGCCTGGTCGAGGGCGGGGCCTTGGCCAGCGACGCTTTTGCTTTCGATATCGCCAAGGCGGGCGCGTTCACCCACAGGGACAGATTGGCTTTGCGCGTGACTCAGCCGCTTCGGGTACGGTCGGGCGGTTTCGATATCAGCCTTCCGGTCCGTTACGATTATTCCTCAGGCAGCGTCAGCTACGAGCATCGGTTCCTGAACCTCGCTCCGGCGGGCCGGGAGATCGACTATGAGCTGTCCTACAATCTGAGGCTGCTCGGCGGGAATTTCGGAGCCAACGCTTTCCTGCGCACCGATCCCGGCCATGTCGAGGCGCGCAAAAACGATATCGGAGGAGCGATCCGCTTCACGCTCGGCTTCTGATTCTGCCGCCTGGCCCGCGCCTCGGAGCCGTGGCGCTGTTTGGCGCTTCCCGGCGCAGGCCGGGATCCAGTCA
>JASLBD010000037.1 GCA_030146745.1 Allosphingosinicella sp.
TTTGTTCAAGATCGACCCGGAGCCTTCGATCCGGCTCGGCGCTGAAGCGATGACGGTGGCGGTGCTCGATCTGCTGAAGCCGGGAGCATCCGCATCCGGCAACTGATCACTAGAGGGGGAAATGGCATGAAGACTCAACTGATCCTGGGAGCCGCGGCGCTGGCTCTGGCCGCGTGCGGAAGATCGGGGGCGGACAAAGACGGGGGTAATGGCGCGACCGCGGCCGGGGGCGGCGGCGGCTCAGCGTCCGCAGTCAGCCTCCAGCCCGGCGAATGGGAAATGAAGATGGAGGTCCTCAACGTGAAGGCCGCGGGCATGCCGGAGGGAGTCGCGGAGGCCATGAAGAAGAGCGCCCCCGGCGGAACCAACCGCACCTGCATGACTCCGGAGGAGGCGAAGGGGCCGAGCGCCGACATGTTCGGCAAGAACGATCCCGCGAACTGCAAATCGGAGGGCTTCAGCTGGTCCGGCGGCCGGATCCAGGGCAAGACCACCTGCACCGGCGACGGCGGCGCCGGCAAGTCGGTGATGACCATGGACGGCCGCTACACCGCGCAGAGCATCGACATGACGATGAAGTCGGACACCGACGTCATGGGCAAGGGGATGACGATGGAGATGCGCCTGACCGGCCGCCGGGTCGGCGAATGCACCGCCGAGACAGAGGAAGGCTGAGATATATCCTCCCCATCTTCGACGGGGAGGATTTAGGGGACCCTGAAGCTTCGCCCCACCTCGGTCGTCACGAATTTTTCCGGTGCGATGCCGCGCGCCTCCAGCGCCTTCGCAAGGCGCCTGGGCGGGTCGTCGATGCTCTCGAAGGTGAGCTGGAAGGTGCCCCAGTGCATTCCGAGCGCCGTGCGCGGCTTCAGTTTCTCGAAGATCCGCACCGCCTCGGCCGGATCGATGTGGTTGGCCTGCATGATGTCGCGCGGCTCGTAGGCGCCGACCGGCAGGATGGCGAGGCGCACGGGCCCCCGGCGCGCCGCCTCGTCCGCCCAGCTGCCGTCGCCATAGCCGGTGTCGCCGGCGAAGAAGATGTTGCCGCCCGGAAGCACGACGGTGAAGGCGGACCAGAGGGCGCGGTTGCGGTCCGTGCCCCAGCGCGAGCCCCAATGGTGGTTGCGCTCGACCCGCACATCGATCTCGCCGCACGGGGTCTCGGCCGGGCAGGACGGAGCGACCGACCAGCCGCCGCCCCAGTCGAGGGCGATTGCGCCTATGCCTTCGCCTTTCAGGATCGTGTCGTTGCCGAGGCTGGTGACGATGGCGGGGCGGTCCCGCTCCCACAGCCGTTTCAGGGTCGGCAGGTCCATATGGTCGTAATGATTGTGGCTGACGAGGACGAGGTCGATCTTCGGCAGGTCGTCGAAGCGCACTCCCGGCGCCCGCACGCGCTTCGGGCCGGCGAAGGAAAAGGGCGAGGCGCGCTCCGACCAGATCGGGTCGGCCAGGATGTTGAGGCCCCGGGTCTGGACCAGAACGGTGGCGTGGCCGATCCAGGTGACGAGCATCTCGCCGCCCTCGATCCGGCGCGGCGGAACGGTCGGAGCGACCGGCACATGCTCCGGCCATTGCGCACGCTCGTTCGAGCCGATGAAGCGGTTCATGAAGCGGGCTGGGCCGCCATGGGCGGTGGAGGCGGGGCCGGGGGTGGGGTTGAAGAAGCGCTCGCCGTCGAAATGGTCCGAGCGGGGCCCTTCGTAATAGATTCGGTCGAGGAAGGGCGGGATCAGCGACGGCGCGAAACACAGTCCGACGGCGACGAAGAGGATTAGGGTGCCGAGGCGGCGGAGCCAGGTTCGCATCGCCGCTTCCTAGCCGCCGCCGGAGCCGTGGCCAATCAGCGCGCGTCGAGGGCGAAGCCGGGCGCGGGCCGGGTCTCGACATGCTCCGCGTGGTAGAAATCGAAGGCGAGGGCGACCTGGCCCGGCGCCGAGCCGCCGCAATCGAGCGGATAACGCTCGGTCAGAGCGCCGTAGGCGCCGACCCCGCCGCTGCTGCGCGGCCCGATCCGCGGGCGCGAGCCGTCGCCGCAGCGCAGGCGGGCGATATAGGCGCGGGCGCCTTCCGGTCCGCCGACCCGGAGCGGGTTCCGCTCGGTGCCGAGCGGGTGAGCGGCCGCGGCCGCGGCGATCTGCTCCGCCTCCGCCATGGGGTCCAGCGCCGCCTCCTGCCCGAGCACCCGATCGGGACTGGAGGTGCGGGCGCCGAGCTTCTGGGCGGCGGCGGGAGCGGCGAGCAGGGCCGCGGCGGCGAGGGCGAAAAGAATACGCATGTCGTGCCGCTAAGGCCTTAGGTCTCAAAAGGAAAGTCACGAAAGCCGTCATTCCGGCGCATGCCGAAAATCCATGAACATCGGCTTCCACGGATAATCCGGTGGCCTCCGTGTTCATGGATGCCGGATCAAGTCCGGCATGACGATCATTCCAGCTCGAACGATACCGACAGGCTGACCGCGACGCTCTGCTCGCCCGGATCGACCGAGGTCGAATCGGCGGCGGCGCCGCGGCTCGCCTGGCGCATCATCACGGGCGGAGGCGCGTAATTGGCGCCGGCCTCGCTGATCGAGAGGATCCGGCCGACCCTTTTGCCGAGCGCCTTCGCGTAGATCTCGGCTCGGGCGCGGGCGTTGGCGAGGGCCTGGGTGCGCGCCTCGTCGAGCGCCGCCTCGGGCTTGTCGATGGCGAGCATCGGACCGTTGATCTGGTTGGCGCCCTGCGCGACGAGGGCGTCGAGGATGCGGCCGGTATTGGCGATGTCGCGGAACCTGACCGAAACCTCGTTGCTGGCTCGGTAGCCGATGATCTGCGGGTTGCTGCCCTGGGCGTCGTGCCGGTAATCGGGATGGAGGTTGATCGAGCTGGTCTGGACGTCGCGGTCGGCGATCCCGGCCCGCTTCAGGGCGGCCCGGACCGAGGCCATGCGGGTCGCGTTCTGGGCCAGCGCGGCGGTGGCGGTGGGGGCGACGGTGACGACTCCGGCGCTGATCCGGGCGACGTCCGGGACGCGGGTCACCTCGCCGGTGGCGACGACGTCGAGCCGGGTGCCGTCGAGGAGGATCCCGGCCGGAACGGGCTGCGGCTGGGCCGCGGCGGGCGCGAGCGGCAGGGCCGACGCAGCGAGGGCAGCGGCGAGGATGAGGCTACGCATGTACTTCTCCGGAGATGTTTCGGTTCCGGTCCTTTCAACGCCGGAGCGCCTGCACCGTTGCTGAATGGCACCCGTCATTCCGGCGAAAGCCGGAATCCATGAACACAGGCGCTTGCGAGCAATCTCCAATCCCCGTGTTCATGGCTGCCGGCTCAAGCCCGGCATGACGCCCTCCCCGAATATTAGGATTGACTTGCAGGGCTTTAGCTGGGAGTTGGGGCCGCGATGACGAACCGCGCGATCCGCACCGGCTCCACTTGCGCCTTCCCGGCGCCGGCCGCTGCGCACGCCTGGCTTTGGTGGTGGGACATATCCTCCGCCGCGGCGCGCGACCATCGATGGTGAACCGGACTCTCTGACAGTTCCGAAGTCCCCAGAAGGCCCGCCGCTCCCGGCGGGCCTTTTCTTTTGCGCCCCGAATTCCAGGAAAACGCCATGTCCACCCAGCCGAAATACGTCCTTCCCGCGACCGAATCCCAATCCGTCGAAGCCCCGCTGAGCCGGCTCTACACCGGCGAATCCCTCTGCGAAGGCGAAGCCGAGACCCTGTTCGGCGAGATCGTCGCCGGCCGGCTGCCCGAGCCGGCCATCGCCGCGATGCTGGTTGCGCTTCGTCTCAAGGGCGAGACCGCCGACGAGATGATCGGAGCGGCCCGCGCGCTTCGCGCCGCAGACGCGGACTTCCCTCGGCCCGATTACCTCTTCGCCGACAGTTGCGGCACCGGCGGGGACGGCTCGGCCTCGATCAATGTCTCTACGGCGGTCGCCTTCACCGCAGCCGCGGCGGGCCTTCCGATCGCCAAGCACGGCAATCGCTCGGTCACCTCGCGGTGCGGCTCGGCCGACGTGCTCGAGCAACTCGGCGCCAGGCTCGACGTGACTGCGGACGTTTCCCGCAAGGCTCTGGACGAAACCGGGATCTGCTTCCTCTTCGCGCCGCTCTACCACCCGGGCCTTCGCCATGCCGGGCCGGTGCGGCGGATGCTCAAGGTCCGCACCATCATGAACATGCTCGGCCCCTGCGTGAACCCCGCCGAGCCGAAGGTGCAGCTGCTCGGGGTCGCCGATCCGGCCTTGCTGGAGCCGATCGCGAAGACCCTCGCGGCGCTCGGCGTAGCTCGGGCGCTGGTCGTCCACGGCTCGGGCCTCGACGAGATCGCCCTTCACGGCGAGACGGAGGCGGTGCGGGTGCGCGGCGGCATGCTGGAGCGGATGACCATCCGACCCGAGGACGCCGGGCTGGAGCGGCGGCCGGTGCAGGTGCTTCGCGGCGGCGGGCCGGAGGAGAATGCCGAGCGGCTCAAGGCCCTGCTCATGGGCCATGGAGTCGCCGCCGAGACCGAGGTGGTGGCGCTCAATACCGGCGCCCTGCTGATGACCGCCGGTCTCGCCGCGGACCTGCGCGAAGGAGTCGGAATGGCGCTTCAGGTGCTGGCTTCGGGCGAAGCCTATCGCCGGCTCGAGCTGTTCATCGAGGCGACCAATGACTGAGACGAGCGGAATCCTCGCACAGATCGTCGCGAGAAAGCGGGTCGACGTGGCGGCGCGCCTCAACGGCTTCGGCCTCGAGGCGGTCGAGCCGACCCGGCGCAGCCTCAAGACGGCGCTGGCGCGGCCCGGCGCGCGCTTCATCATGGAGGTGAAGCGCGGTTCCCCGTCCGGCGGGGCGATCCGGCCGCGGGCGGACGCGGCCGCGCTCGCCCGCGCCTATCGCGGCGCCGCGGACGCGATCAGCGTACTCACCGACGCGCCTTATTTCGGCGGCTCGCTCGAGGACCTGCGGGCGGTCCGGCGCGAGTTCCTCGGTCCCATCCTGGCCAAGGACTTCATCGTCGACCCGAGGCAGGTCGCCGAGGCCCGGCTCCACGGCGCCGATGCCGTGCTCGTCATCCTCGCCGTGCTCGCCGACGAGGAAGCGGCGGCGGTGATGGCGGCGGCCCGGCGGCTCGGAATGGACGTGCTGGTCGAGGCGCATACGGCCGGGGAGGTCGAGCGGGCCGTGCGCCTGCACGCCGACATCATCGGCATCAACAACCGCAATCTCGACACCCTGGAGATCGACCTCGCAACGACCGAGCGGCTCGCCGCCCTGGTGCCGGCGGGGACGCTGGTGGTGTCCGAATCGGGCATTTCGAGCCGGAGCGACGTCAAGCGGCTCGCCCCCTTC
>JASLBD010000065.1 GCA_030146745.1 Allosphingosinicella sp.
TCGAGCACGATCGGCTTCAGCTTGCGCCCTGCATAGGCGATCTCGGCCTCGGTGAGCGGCACGAAGCCCCAATTGTCGGACCATGCGTCGTTGAGTATCCCGAGCAGAAGGGCAGCCTCCGCCTCGAACCTCTTCTTCACGGTCCGGCGGATCCGGATACGCGGGTTCTTCTCGCCGGCCTGGACGATGCGCTCGACGATCGGCGGAAAGGGCGCGGTGACTTCCAGATCGTAGGTGAAGAGGTCCTTGGCCTTGACGTAGCCGGCGGCCTCGACCCAGGCTTCGTATTCGGCCTTGTTGTGGCCCATCATCACCATCGGCGGATGGTCGTGGCCCTTGATGAGAAGGCCGGGCTCGTCCCAGATGGAGAGGCTGAACGGGCCCATCGAGCGGACCATGTCGCGGCCCCGAAGCCAGGCCTCGGCGCGGTGGATGAGCTCGCGCGCGACGTCCGCACCGGCCGCCTCGAACATGCCCCACTGGCCGATTCCGGGACCCATATGCTCGAGCACCAGCTTGTCGACCTGGGCGGAGATCCGTCCGACCGGCTCACCGTCGCGCTCGGCCAGGAAGAAGCGGGCCTCGCCATGGTCGAACCACGGGTTGGTACGCGCGTCGATGAGTCCGTGGACCTCGGTCTTGAGCGGCGGCACCCAGTTCGGATCGTCTTTGTTGAGGGTGTAGGCGAGGTCGACGAAGGCCTTGCGGTCGGCGGCGTCCTCGACGGGGCGGATCGTAACGGTCATGCGCCGAACCTAGCGAAGCGGCCCCGCCGACGATAGTGGGGCCTGCCGCGCGCATCCCCCCGATCCTGTGCCGATTGCGGCAAACGCCTTTGCGACGGGACGAGGCGAGGAACGGCGGGTCGGCTGCCCTGTTCACATAGCGGGATCCCACCCGATATGTATCCAGGAGAGTATTCGATGAATCACAACCTCGTATCCGCCGTCTTCGACAGCCATTCCGAAGCCGAGCGCGCCATCACCGAGCTGCGCGGCGCCGGAGTGCGCGACAGCGCCTTGTCCGTCCTTCACCAGCAGGACGGGAAGACCACGACGTCCGACGGCAGCGGCGGCACGACCGACGACGGCAACAAGAGCGGGCTCGTTAAGGGCCTGATTGGCGGCGGCGCAGTCGGCGCGGCTCTCGGAGTCGCGGCGCTCGCCATTCCGGGCGTCGGGCCGCTTGCCGCCGTCGGCGCGATCGCGGCTTCGGCCGTTCCCGAAGGCGCGGCGGTCGGAGCGGCGCTCGGCGCGGCCACCGGCGGTCTCAGCGGCTATCTCTCCAAGCACGGCGTCGACGAGGATGATGCGCGCTATTACGAGGAGCGGATCAAAACCGGCGGAGTGTTCGTCTCGGTCGACACCAGTGACGCCGGGATCGATTCGGAAACGGCGCGCGAGATCCTGTACCGCAGCGGCGGCCACAGCGCATCGCGCTCGCGCGCGACCGCTTAAGTCCAGCTCCACGACCAAAGAGAGAGGCGCTCCGGACAACCGGGGCGCCTCTTTCCACTTATATGCGCCGCCCGTTCCTGCCGGAACAGGAAAGCCCTTCGATTACCGCCCCGGCGTGAAGGGCCGCGTGGCGGTCGAGTCGGGCGAGGTACCAGCGGGTGTGGCCGACCCATGGCGACGAAATTGGGCCCGAAACGCCAGCAAAAGAGGATTGCGGCGGTCGCGTTGCCCGTCGAGGATGCAGGCTCGTAATAGCCGGGGGTCTTCTCGCCAGTGTTGTTCGACGCTGCTCTTTTGCTTGCGATGTCGGCCGCGCCCGCCGACGATTCGATCGTAGTCACGGCCTCGCGGACGGAAGCCGCGCCGGCCGGGCTGAGCTTCGTCGAGGCCGCCGAGATCGAGCGGATGCAGCCAGCCTCCCTGATCGAGGCGCTGGACGAGGTCGCCGGGGTTCGCGCTTTCTCGACCGGAGGCGCGGGCGGGCGCAGCTTCCTCTCCATCCGCGGCGGCGAGCCCAATTTCACTCTCGTGCTGCTCGACGGGACCAGGCTCAACGATCCGACCAACAGCCGCGGCGGCGGCTTCGACTTCTTCATGATCGACCCCGCGCTGGTCGAGCGGATCGAGGTGGCGCGGGACCCGGTCTCGGCGGTGCACGGCTCCGACGCGCTGGCCGGGGCGGTAAACATCCGGCTGCGCGCGCCCGCCGCGGGGGAGCAAAGGCTGACGGCACGGGCGCAGGCCGGGAGCGAGGGCGATGCCGGCCTGGGCGCGGCCCTCGAGAAGGGATGGCGGGACGGCGGCCTGCTCGCGGCGGGGAGCTGGTACGACAGCGGCTCACTGACCGCCGGATCGCGCCTCGAGCGCCGGCAGGGGCTCGCCCAGTTGCGGCACCGGTTCGGCGGCTATGAAGCACGGCTGCTCGGCCTCTACGGCCGTGCCGCGCGCTCCGCCTTTCCCGAGGACAGCGGCGGGCCGCGGCTGGCCGTCGACCGGGAGCGGGAGCGCGGCGATGCGGGGCTCGCCGCCGTCCGCCTCGCCCTGCGCCGGACCGGCGGAGCCCGGATTCGGCCCAATCTCAGCCTCTCCTGGTCGCGGCAGGAGGACCGTAGCGTCACGCCCGCCATCGCTCCGGGCGTGCTTCAGGGCACTCCGGCGCTGAGCGCCGACAGCCTTTTCACCCGGTTCGAGGCGATCGCCGATCTGGGCGTGGGCCGGGGGCCGCTCGTCGCCACCGCCGGCCTTGCCCTGCTGAGGGAAACGGGGCGAAGCGAGGCGACGATCGACCTCGGCTTCCCGGTGCCGGCCGGCTTCGATTTCGCCCGGACGACTCGCAGCGCCTTCGCCGAGGCGAGCCTTCGCCCGGGCGGCGGCTTCGGCTTCAACCTCGCCGTCCGCTTCGACGACGTCGCCGGCGGCGGCCACCGCTGGACCGGGCGCGCGGCCGCTTCCTGGCGACCGGTAAGCGGCGGTCCGACCCTCTTCGCCCGGGCGGGGGAGGGGTACAAGCTGCCGAGCTTCTACGCTTTGGCGCATCCGCTGATCGGCAACCCGGCCCTTCGCCCGGAGCGCAGCCGCAATTACGAAGTGGGCGCCGAGCTGGCGGGGGAGGCGGGCGATTTCGTCCGGGTGGCGCTGTTCGCCAACCGGTTTCGGGACCTGATCGACTTCGACCCGGCAACCTTCGCCACCGTCAATCGCGACCGGGTACGGGCCGGCGGGGCGGAGCTGGAAGGACGGTGGCGGCCGGCCGCTTCGCTGAGCCTGGCCGGCGCGCTCAGCTGGCTGGATCTCGATTCGCCAACTCCGCTTCGGGGCCGGCCGCGCTGGCAGGGCTCGCTGCGCGCGGCGTGGCAGGCGTCGGCCGTCCTCGAGCTGAACGCGGCGGTGCGGTTCAACTCGGCTTATTTCGACAGCTCGATCCCGACCGGGCCGATCCGCGCCGACGGGCATGGCGAGGCGGATCTGGGCGCGCGGTGGCGGGTGTCGAAAGGATTCAGCCTGGTCGCGGCGGTGCGGAACCTGACAGGGGAGCGCTACGAGGACGCCGTCGGTTTCCCGGCGCCGGGTAGGCTGGTGAGGGTGGCGGCGGCGGCGGAATTTTAGACTCTTCTGCCTCCGTGCGCGCAGCGCGGGGAGGGGGGCCATGCGAAGCATTTCGGAGGGGTGTTTGGCACCGGCAGGCGAGGCTCGCGCGGGAACCCATCGCGTCCGCGCCGTCTACCCCTCCACCACCTTCGGTGGTCCCCCTCCCCATGCTGTCGCATGGGGAGGCAGGTTACGTCCGCTTGCGCCTCAGCTTGCCGAGGTCGAACCAGGTCGGCGGGCGCTGGCCCATGGCCTTGAGCGGGGCGCCCTTGGGGCCGGTCGGGCCGTTCATGACCGTGCAGGCGGGCAGCTTGGCCGGGTCGAGGCCCGAAACGAGGTTCCAGGTCTTGGCCGGATCGGGCTGGGTCGGCTTCCAGTCCGTATAATTCTGGCTGACGATCGGAGCGTCGGGAGGGGTTCCTGGGAAGCCCGAGAAATAGAAGCTCTGCGGCTGCATCTTCCCGTTCACCGGAGCGAAGGCGTAGCCGAACAGGATCCAGCCCTTGGCCGTCCCGTCCGGGCTGGCGCCGACCTGCATGACCTTGCCCGCGGTCGGGCTGTCGGGATTGCCGTCGATCCAGAAGCTGTAGCCCTGGGCGCCGTTGCCGAGCCGCTCGCTGTCGCCCTTGGCCCAGGGCAGGTGCTTGATGAAATCGCGGCGCGGCGGGTGGTTGAGCGGCGAGAACAGGCATACGGGCGGCATGCCCTTGGGCCGGTCCTGAGGATAGGTGAGGAAGTAAGCGGTGTCGCCGAGCGAGATGAAGGCGCAGGTGAAGTCGTTCGGAATGAAGGGGAAGATGGGTAGGCAGCGCTTTTCATAATATTCCATCATCGCGCCCTGGCCGCTCTTCCCGCTCCAGGTGGAATCGTAATAGCTGGCGCCCGACGAGGCCTGGTAGGTCGTGCCGGCCGGCGGCGCTCCGTTATAGGGCGGCGGGTTGGTCGGATAGCCGGCGGAGACGACGTACATCGTCCAGGGCGACTGCCAGTAAGGCGGGTAGCTCGGATCGGCGGGGCGGCCGGGCTGGCCGGCATAGCTGCAGTCGGGCGACTGGCAGGGGCTGGCGTCGGGCGGGTTGTGGACCCCGTAGGTCGCGTAGACGTCGTTGCCGTAGGCGGCGGCGCCGTTCGAACCGGCCGTCGCGGCGCTGCCGGCGGCGTCCTCGCTTCGGCCCTGTTCGGTGCAAGCCGCCAGCGAGGCGGCAAGAGCGACGAGAGACAAAGTTCGTGAAATCGGTGTGCGCATTCGCCCGTTCCTTTCCCCCAGGAGCGACAAGGCTACGCCATACGACGCTGCTTCAAAACCTGATTTAGGTTCGGTTCAATACCGATCTAATTCTCCTTTAACGGGAGACGCAAAAATGCATCCTCGCCGAAAGCCAGGGGGTGAGTCGGAAATGATCCTTCTTCAAGCGAAGCCGCTCGAGACCATCGATGATGCCTATGAGCGGCTGCAGACGGCGATCGAGATAGAATTCTCGACCCTGCCGCCATATCTCTACACCAAATTCTCGATCCTGCCGGGCGCCAACGACCAGGCCGCGACCTACCTGGGCGACATCGTCGGCCAGGAAATGATCCACATGTGCCTGGCCTGCAACATATTGAACTCGCTCGGCGGCTCCCCCGTCCTGAGCAAGCCGACCGCCAACCCCCCGTTCCCGCCGGTCTATCCGACCACCATTCCGGGCGACATCGGTCCTCCGGGCGGGGATCCCGTCCTCGTCCATCTGTGGGCCTTTTCGCAAAAGGCGGTGGAGCAGGGGATGGCCATCGAGGCGCCGGTCAAGCCGCTCCTCTTCTCGGCGGACGGCTCCGCGGCGGACGACGGCACCGAGACGATCGGCCAGTTCTACGAAAAACTCGACGCTTTCCTGTCGACCCTCGACCCGTCGGCCTGGAAGGGTCTCAACCAGATCGACGATTCGCAATTCTTCGCCGGCCAGCTCTATCCGATCGAGAGCTACGACGACGCGCACAGAGCGATCACGCAGATCGTGTCGGAGGGCGAAGGGTCGAGCGAGAGCCCGCTCGATTTCCAGAACGAGGTCTCGCATTACTACCGGTTCAAGGAGATGTGCCTGAACCAGGTTCTGACCAAGAGCCCGAATCCGCCCGGTTACCAATGGGGACCCGCCGCGTTCGGGATCGACTGGAACGCCGTCTATCCCGCCATCGACGATCCGGCGCATCATGATTTCAGCAGCGAGCCTGCGGCGGCGCAGGCGGCCCAGGCCGCCTGCAACCTCGCCTACAGCCGGCTCGTGGACTCGCTTCAGCTGGCGATGACAGGCCAGCAGGGGCAGCTCGGGGCGGCGGTGCGCGCGATGTTCGACCTGCGCAAGGCGGCAATGATCGCGCTCGGCGCTCCGCTCAACGACGGTCAGGTCGCCGGTCCGAGCTTCCTTTACACGCCCACCACCGGAGCTTCGTCATGAGCGTCCTCGAAACGCCCCGAATCCTCTTCCGCGGCAACGTCGCCTGGGATCCGATCGTCACCAACAATTATCCGGCCCTCTACGACGAAAACCAGAGCGAGAGCGTGCTGCCGCCGGCGGACAGCACCTACGACCAGGTCCTGGCCTTCCGGACGGAAGCGATCACCGACGTAGACCCAAACGTCAATCCGGACAGCGGAACCAATCGCAACTGGGACCCGCAGGGCACCCATCGCTCGGTCTTCTACGATCTCGCTGCTCCCGATGCGGCCTGCCCGGATTCCAGCATCACGGACTCGACCATCTCCGGGGTCGACCTCGGCAGCGGCGTTGCGACTGACGATCCCTTCGTCGGCGCCCCGGCGCGGTTCAGCGGGAAGCTGGTCGATCTCGAGCCCTACGGCTCCTTCTCCTCCCAGCTATTCTTCGACGGCATGACCTTCGGCATCGACGGCGGCTGCCGGATCGCAGCCAGGCGGCGGACCCGGGTGACGGCGCGCTACATCAACCTGGGGCGGAACCAGGCCTATTATATCGCCGGCTTCGCCTCGATCGTCTGGCAGACCAGCTTCCTGACCGAAGACCTGATCATCGATGCTTTCGATTCCGCCGCCCTCCAGGCGCTTCAGGCGGCGCTCGACCAGCCCGGCGTGATCGGGCTGACGGTCCGCTGGGTGAACTACCGCACCATCTATTACGACTGTCCCGACCTTGCCACGAACGTGCCGCTCCGGACGACCAAGGCCCAGGAGCTGATCTCGAAGCTGCGCGTCAACGACCTGGCGGGCGGCGGAGTGTGGCAGCCCAACCCGGCGCGAAGCAAGATGGTGGGTTCGATCGGCCTCTGGCGCGAGGGCGAGCCGCTGCACGAGCCGGGCGACCGCGCACTCATCACCACCTCCTTCCCCGGCGTCACCGGACCGCCCGGTCAGATGTGCGTGGCGACCGCCTTCGCCCGCCTCGACGGAAGCCGGCTCACCCTCGATCTCGGCAGCTCGATGCCCGAGGAGGATCTCGCCCTCAACAAGAAGGACTGGGGCATACTCGACGTGGGCGCGGCCGATCCGTCGCAGCCGGACGGCTTCGTCTCACTCGGCACGATCGGCTATGACGAGGCAACCCATCCGGGTTGCCAGGCCTATTACGCGCGTGAATATTACGAAGCTCAATCGGGCATCGTGACGCTCCAGGTCGATCCTTCGGTCATCCCCTCCGGCGCTTCGCTCCAGGTGCGGGCGGGCGGCTCCCTCCTGCTGGACGAGGTGGCCGTCCGAGCCATTCCGCTGGTGCCCAACCTCTATATCGACGAGGGCGATTCGGCCGAGGCGACCTTCCAGATCTACGTCAACGGCGTTCCGGGCGGAGGCGGTACGGACGTCACCGTCTGGGCCTACGGCGCCAGCGGCGCCGTCCTGCCCAATCCCCCCAGCACCTTCCCGTGGTCGGGCCAGGCCGACGGGAACGGCCTGTTCAGCGTCCCCGTCCCGAGCGACGGCGCAGGTTGCGTGGGCTACGTTCCGGTGATCGGCGCCAACCAGCCGGCACCGGCGGTCGGCCTCTATCCGCAGGTCACGACCTACGCCTATGTGCGCACCCTGCCCGCCGACGCGGCGGTCGCCGCCAAGGATCCGACCTGGGACAATGTCTACAATCTCGTCCTCGCCAACTGGAACGCGATGGCGCCGTGCATGGACAATTGGCTCGACCTCCACGATGCCGACCAGATCCGCGCCTTCGGACCGATGATCAAGCAGCTCACCGATCCGGCGAACATCGAGGCGTTCAGCTACATGCCGGTGACTCGCGACATGACCGCGGGCGAGCGGGCCCTGCTCTACAAGTTCCTCGACGCGCCGGCCCCGGCCGCCTCCGCTCGCCTCGCGGCCGAGGCGCCCCAGCCGCCCGTGGAGGGGGCGGCCCGGCTCAGCCGCTTCATGCGCGCGCCCTGAGTCGGCGGAGGAATTGGGGGAGCGCGTTCCCCTTTTCCGGAAACTGCTCTAGCTAGGCGGCATGCCCGGGGCCGCCTCATGAACCTTCGCCACATCGAGATTTTCCACGCCGTCTACGTCAACGGGTCGGTCAGCGCCGCGGCGCGGGCGCTCAACGTGTCGCAGCCGTCGGTCTCGAAGATGCTTCGCCACGCCGAATCGCTGCTCGGCTTCCAGCTCTTCCAGCGGACCAGCGGCGGCCTCGTCCCGACCGAGGACGCCCATGTCCTCTTCACCGACGCCCGGGAGATACAGGACCGGGTCCACGCCCTTCGCGAGGCGGGGCGGCATCTGAAGCGGGGCGAAGGCGGGATGCTCCGGATTTCGGCCCTTCCCTCGCTGGCGCTGCAGGCGATACCGGTGGCGGTGTCGCGCTTCCGGCGAAGCCACGACAAGGTGAAGTTCGACCTCCAGACCGTCCATCACGACGATTTGCTCCGCAAGCTCTACGAGCGGGAGACGGACGTCGCGATCGCCTTCCAGGTCCCGCCGGCGGCGCCGATCGGCCATCGCTGGCTGGGGCAGGGCGAACTGGTCGTCCTCTACCAGGAGCAGGACATGCCCGACGCCCCGGCCCGGGTCGAGCTCGGGTCGCTGCGCGGACAGCCTTTCATCAGCCTCGCCGCGAGCGGGCCGATCGGCCAGCTCTTCACCCACGAGCTGGATCGGCTGGACCTGGAGCTCGACGAGATCGTCTCCGCCCGAACCTTCTACATCGCCTCCGCCCTGGTCCGGCAGGGCGTCGGAATGACCGTGGTCGACAGCTTCACCGCCCAGGCATCGCTCGCGCCGGGCCTCTCCGTCCGGCCGCTGGAGCCGGCGCTTAACTTCGATATCCACGCCATGTACCTGACCAACCGGCCGCCCAACGCCCTGACCATGGACTTCCTCAAGACCCTGACCCGGGTCCTGGAAACGCCATAACGGGAGATTATGGCGAGCGGTCCACTCGCTATGCTTCGAAGCGGACCGCGGGGCGATACTCTGGCGCCATGATCCCGGGGCCTTATCTCCTCTATCTCGGCCACAGCGC
>JASLBD010000460.1 GCA_030146745.1 Allosphingosinicella sp.
CGCTCTCAAGGTCGGCTACGGCTACGGCTATGGCTACGGTTATGGCGAGGACGCCTATGCCTATCGCGAGGGTGACCAGCCGAAGAAGCAGATCGAGCTCCTGAAGGGCTGATCGTGGCCGCTGGCGCCCAGGGGGAGGACCGGAGCTCCGGGCGGCGAATCGCCGCCTGGGCGGTGACCGCCGCGTCGCCGCTGATCGTCTGGCTGATCGTGAAGGCCGCCGCCTCGGGCTTGTCCATGGCGACGGCCGTCGCCCTGGCGCCGCTGCCGCCCGAGAATCCGGCGCCGACGCTCAAGGTCCTGGCGAACGGTGCCCAGATTCCCACGATGCGCGTAACCGAAGAGATGGCGCGGACGGCGAAGGAGGGGCTCGCGAGCCTGCCGCTCGCCTTCGAACCCTTTTTCGTCGCGGCGCGCGTGGCCGAGCAGAAAGGCGACCTTCGCCGCGCCATCGCGCTCATGGAGGAAGTGCGGCGCCGCCGCTATTCCCATCCGGCGGCGCGAATGCAGCTGATGATCTATTACACCAAGGCGGAGCGTTTTCAGGAGGCGATGTCGGAGATCGACTTCGTCCTGCGCCGAAGCGAGGAAGCGCGGCCGGCGCTGCTTCCCGAGCTCACCCGGCTCATCGCCGATCCCCGCGGCCGGGCGGCGCTCGCGTCGATCCTCGCTAAGGATCCGGTCTGGAAGTCGGATTTCTTCGCCGCCGCCGGGAAGCGCAAGCTCGCCACGAAGGATGCGCAAGACCTTTACGAGCGCGTCCGCAAGCTCAAGCCGAACGGCGACCTGCTGCAGGAGCGCCAGCTCATCCTCGAGACCCAGGCCGCCTCGGGCGATTATGCCGGAGCCCGGCAGACCTGGCTCGCCACCCTTCCCCAGCGCGAACGCGGAGCGAACCGCCTCATGGCCGACGGCGCCTTCACCGGCCTGCGCTCCCCCCGGCCCTTCGGCTGGACCTTCAGGGACGTCGAAGCCGGCCGCGCCGAGCCCGCGAAGGACGGCCAGCGCACCTATCTCGACGTCGCCTATTTCGGCGGCCAGAGGGTGACCCTCGCCGAGCAGATGCTGGCGCTCCCGCCCGGACGCCACAGCCTGCGCCTCATCGCTCGAAGCCCCAATGGAATAACTTCGGGCCGGATCTTCTGGCGGCTGACCTGCCTGCCGGGCGGGAGCCAGATCGGCCTGCTCGACATGGGCCGGGCCGGCGCCGACAACCGCCGGTTCAGCGTCGACTTCACGGTTCCGGCGGGCTGCCCCGGCCAGTCGCTGAGCCTGGTCGCCGAGCCGGGAGACGTCGCATCTCCGGTCAACCTCGAGATCGCGCGCATGGAGATCGGCCGGTGAGGGGTGGTTTCTGGACCTTGGCGGCGACCCTCTATCTCATCGCCTGCCTGCTGCTCGGCGGCGCCAGCGCGGCGGGCGTCGCCGCCAACGCCTTCCTGCAGCTCGTCGGCCTCGGCCTCATCGTGGCGCTCCTCTGGCGGCGGAATTTCACCCTGCCCGAGGGGGCGCGAGGGCCGCTGTGGATCGGCGGGGCGTTGCTGCTCGTCGGACTGATCAGCCTCATCCCGCTTCCCGCGGGCCTCGGCTCGGGCCCGCTGCGCTCCGAGGTGGTCGAGGCGTTCCGGCTGATCGGGCTGGAGCCGCCCGCGCTTTCCGCGTCGCTGGCGCCGTCCTGGACCTTGAACTCGCTGCTCCATCTGCTTCCGGCGGCGGCGATGTTCCTGCTCGTGGCGCGGCTGCCCAACGAGGACCGGCGGCTCCTGCCGACGGTGCTGCTGGCGGTGGCGGGAGTCTCGGTGGTGCTCGGCGCTTTCCAGCTCATGGGCGGTCCGGATTCCCCGCTTCGGCTTTACGAGGTCACCAATCGGACGTCGCCGGTCGGTTTCTTCTCCAACGCCAATCATCAGGCGACTCTTCTGCTTTGCGCACTGCCGCTGACGGCGGTCATCGCCGGGCGGATGGCGACCCGCCGGTCGCGCTCCAAGCGCAGCGGCGGAGCGATCGTCAGCGCCTCGATCGCCGTCTTCATCCTCGCCGGACTCGCCATCAGCGGGTCGAGAGCCGGCTGGGGCCTCGCCTTGCCGGCGGCGATGGCCAGCCTGCTCATCTACCGCCGCACCGTCGCCGGGCGGGTGGCGGCGGGCTGGTGGGCGGCGCTCGCAGTGCTGGCCCTGCTCTTCGGCTATGCCGCGATGCAGGGGCCGCTGGGCAAGGAGAGCCTCCAGGCGGAAATGGCCGAAGCGCCCTCCAGCCGGCGAGTGCTCGCCTCGACGACGACCGAGATCATCAAGGACAGCTTCCCCCTCGGCACCGGGCTCGGCACCTTCTCGACCGTCTATCGGCGCTACGAGGACCCGAGCAAGGTTACGCGGCAATTCGCCAATCATGCCCATAACGACTATCTGGAAGCCGTGCTCGAGCTCGGCGCGGCGGGCCTGCTGCTCATCCTCGCCTTCCTGTTCTGGTGGGGGCGCAGGGCCTATCAGGCCTGGACCCGGGACTTCGAGGGCGCCGCGCTCGCCCGGGCCGGTTCGGTGATGAGCGGCATCGTCCTCGCCCATTCGGTCGTCGACTATCCGATCCGGACGGCGGCGATCGTCGCGGTCTTCGCCCTCGGCTGCGCCCTGATGATCCCGCCCGCGCCGCGCCGGAGCGCGGTGGAGCCGGAGGACGAGGCTTCAGCGCCGCTGCGCCATATCGAGGCGGTGTGACCGCCCCCGCTCCGCCAGAGCCCGAAGGAAAGCCCGGAACGTGCTGATCGAGCGGACCGGCCTCGCCCAGTTGCTCGTGCTTACGCCGCGGGTCTTCCGCGACGAGCGCGGCTTCTTCACCGAAAGCTACAACAAGCGGGCCTTCGCCGAGGCCGTCGGCGAGGAGCTCGACTTCGTCCAGGACAATCACAGCCGCTCGAGCCGGGGCGTGCTTCGCGGCCTCCACTATCAGCTGCCGCCGCGCGCCCAGGGCAAGCTGGTGCGGGTGGTGGCGGGCGAGATATTCGACGTCGCGGTGGACCTGCGCCGGACCTCGGCCACGTTCGGCCGCTGGTTCGGCCTGGTGCTTTCGGCGGAGAAGGGCAACCAATTGTGGGTCCCGCCCGGCTTCGCCCACGGCTTCCTCACCCTCAGCGAAACGGCCGACGTCCTCTACAAGGCTTCCGATTATTACGATCCCGCCCGCGAACGCTCGATCGCCTGGAACGACCCGGAGATCGGCATCGAATGGCCGCCGGAAAGCCGGCCCCTTCTCTCGGCCAAGGATGCCGTCGCCCCCCGGCTCGAAGCCGCCGAGCTTTTCCTCTAGGGCGATGCCGGAAGCGGGACCGCCGTGAGCATCTCCAGACATGCGACCTACAACGTGCTCGGAGCGATCGTCCCGCTCGTCATCACGGTCGCCACGGTTCCCCTTTATCTGGCCCTGGTCGGGACCGAACGTTACGGCATCCTCGCGATCTGCTGGGCCGTGCTCGGCTATGTCGGCTTCCTGGACCTCGGGCTGGGCCCGGCCGTCGCTCAGAAGATCGCCGCGGCCCGCCAGGGACCGCCGGACGATCGGGCGCGGCTCTTCTGGACCGCGACATGGATGAGCCTGCTTCTGGGGCTTGCGGCGGCGGCGATCATCTATCTGGGCACGCACCTCTATTTCGACATGGCCGCGAACGTGAGCTCCGACTTCCGCGCCGAGCTTCGCGACGCGCTTCCGCTGCTCGCGCTGATGGTGCCGATGGCGATGCTGGGCAGCGTCTTCACCGGCGCCCTGCAAGGGTCGGAGCGCTTCGGAATCATCAATCTCGCCAATGGCACGGGCACATCGCTGATGACCCTGCTCCCGCTGGCGGCCGCCTGGTTCATCGCTCCCGACCTGCCGAGCCTGATCGCCGGGGCGCTGGCGGCCCGAACGCTGACCGCGGGCCTGCTCCTCGCCGCCTGCGCGCGCTCGGCCGGCATCGGCCGGGTTCGCGGGCCCGATCGCCGCGAGATCGGGCCGCTCTTGAGCTTCGGCGGGTGGGTGAGCGTCTCGACCATGGCCGCTCCGCTTCTGGTGACCTCCGACCGGGTCGTCATCGGCGCGACCCTGAACGCCGCCGCGGTTGCCGCTTATGCCATTCCCTACAATCTCGTCGTCCGGCTGAGCATCGTTCCGAGCAGCCTCGCCTCGGCGCTGTTCCCGCGCTTCGCTTATGCCGACGCCGCCGAGCGCAAGCGCCTCATCGCGGACAGCAGCGCCGCCGTCGCCGCCATCATCACCCCCTTGGCGATCGTCGGCTTCGGCGCCGTCAGCCCCTTCTTCGAGCTGTGGATCGGCGACGCGCTGGCCGCCCAGGCGGCGCCGGTGGCCCTGATCCTCCTCGTCGGCGCCTGGGCGAACGCCTTCGGCCAGGCGCCGTTCGCGATGATCCAGGCATCGGGACGCCCCGATCTCGTCTCCAAGCTGCTCGTGGCCGAGATCATTCCTTACTGGGCGGCGCTGCTCGCCGGAATCTACGCCTTCGGCCTGGTCGGCGCCGCGGCGGCGTGGGCGCTTCGAGCGATGGTCGACACCTTCCTTCTCTTCTTCCTCGCCCGGGTCGGATGGGCGCCGGTGAAGTCGCTCGCCGTGCCGGCCGCTCTGGTCGTGGCGGGGGCGGCCGCGGCCGCGCTGATCGAGCGTCCGCTGGTCTATGCGGCGATCGCCGGCCTCGCCGCCGCTGCGCTTTTATGGGCTCTTTTCAACATACCCGACGTTGTTCGCACCCGCCTCGGAGCCCACGCGCACTGGCTGCCGCGGGGCCCGGCGGCACCGGAGGAGACAAGATGACGGCAATCTCCCGCAACGACGTGCCGGGCCACCGCGGCGCCTGGCCGGCGGACGGCGTTACCGCTTTGGGCCGCTGCCCCGTCTGCGGCGAGGCCAGGCGGTCGCTCTTCCTGGACCGGCTCCGCGACACGACCTTCTACTCGGCCCCGGGGGAGTGGACGCTGTGGCGCTGCGCCAACTGCCGATCCCTCTATCTGGATCCGCAGCCGACGCCCGGGACGATCGGCCTCGCTTACGACAGCTACTACACGCACGCCGCCAGTCCAGGCGCCGGCCCGCCGCCGAAGAGGAGCGGGCTGCGCGGGGCGCTGGTCGGCCGCCTCTCCCGATCCGAGCCCGGCTATGCCGAGCGGATACCTTTTCCCGAGGGCGCGACCCGGCCCAGGCTGCTCGATGTCGGCTGCGGCAATGGTGAGTTTCTCGGCCGGGCACGGAAGGCGGGCTGGGACGCCTTCGGCTGCGACTTCGATCCCGCGGCCGTGAGCGCCGCCCGCGAGTCGGGCGCCGAGGTGCGCCAGGGCGGCGCGGAATCCTTTCTCGATTCGACCGGCAGCTTCGACGCGATAACCCTGGGTCATGTCATCGAGCATGTCCACGACCCGGCGGGGCTTCTCGTCCTGTGCCGCGACCTGCTGAAGCCGGGCGGATCGATCTTCGTCGACACCCCCAATTCCGAAGCGCGCGGGCTTGCGCTGTTCGGCCGCAGCTGGCGCGGATTGGAGCCTCCGCGGCACCTGATCCTTTTCAACTGGAGCGGCCTCGAGCAGCTGATGTCCCGCTGCGGGTTCGAAAATGTGGAACGGCTGCCGCAACCCGGCCTCGCCCTTGCCCTGTGGATCGCCAGCGACCGTATCCGGTCCGGCCACAGGCCCGAATCGCCCCGGCGCCCCTCGCCGCGGCTGCTGGCCGCCCTGCCCCTGCTGGCGCTGATACCCCGGCGGCGGACGGAGTTCGTCACGCTTCGAGCCCGAAAGCCAGCCGAATGAACGCCGCGCCGGCCGATCCGCCGCTCCCTCGAATCTCGGTCGCGATGGCGACCTACAACGGCGCCGCCTACCTTCCCAGGCAGCTCGAGAGCCTCGTGGCGCAGCATCGGCGGCCGGACGAGCTCGTCGTGTGCGACGACCGCTCGACCGACAACACCGTCGAGCTGCTCGAGGAATTCGCCCGGACGGCGCCCTTCCGGGTCCGGATCCACCGCAACGAGAGCAATGTGGGAGTGCTCCGCAATTTCGAGAAGGCGCTGTCGCTGTGCGAGGGCGACATCGTCTTCCTGTCGGACCAGGACGACGTCTGGCTTCCGGAGAAGATCGGCGAGGTCGTCGCAAGCTTCGAGACCAATCCCGGCGCCCTCGCCGTCATCAACGACAAGCTGATCGCCGACGAGAACCTCGTCCCGACCGGCGCGACCATGCTCGGCAACATCCGCGGCTTCGGCTCGCCCGACTCGAATTTCGTCGCCGGCTGCTGCTCCGCCTTCCGCCGCGAATGGCTGGGGATCGCCTTGCCCATCCCGAAGGGCGCGATCGCCCACGACACTTGGCTGGTCGGCCTCGCCCATCGTCTCGGAGCCGCCTCGATCGTCGAAAAGCCGCTTCAATATTACCGGCGGCACGGGACGAACGTCTCGCAGAACGCCTATAGCGACCGGCGGCGCGTGGGCTTCGCCAGGCGCCTGGCCACCGAGGTCCGCGGGATCCTGAAGCGTTCCGGGGACGAAGGCGGCGCCTATTGGCAGGAGTTCCTCGACTCCAACGAGGCCGAGGCGCGGCGCATCGGCGAGCGGCGGGACGATCTCGGCCGGCTCGGCCTCGGCGGGCAGGCGGACGCCGCGGTGGGCCTGCTGAGGCGGCAGAGCGAGACCATGGCGGCGCGCCGGCACCTGGCGCAGGCGCCGCTCCCGCGCCGCGCGGCCCAGGTCTGGAAATTGTGGCGCTCGAGCGGCTACGCCTCGTTCTCGGGCTGGAAGAGCGCGCTCAAGGACCTGATGCAATAAGGGACCTCCTTGCCGTCGCCCCAGCGCAGGCTGGGGCCTCGGGGGGTGAAGAACGCGGCGCCTTTCACCCGCCGGGGTCCCAGCCTTCGCTGGGACGACGGGGCATTCAGCAATCCATCTGGGTCAGGACGAAGGCATAGGCTTCGGCGAGCTCGCGGAGTCGCTCCCAACGGCCCGATTTGCCGCCATGGCCGGCGCCCATGTTGATCTTGAGGAGAAGGAGATTGTCGTCGGTGCGGGTGGCACGGAGCTTCGCGGCCCATTTGGCCGGTTCCCAATAGGTGACCCTCGGGTCGTTGAGGCCGCCGGTGATCAGCATCGGCGGATAGGCCTGGGGCGCGACCCGGTCGTAGGGGCTGTAGCCGCGGATCAGCTCGAACGCGGCCTTGTCCTCAATCGGATTGCCCCATTCGGTCCATTCTCCCGGCGTGAGCGGGAGGCTCTCGTCCAGCAGGGTGTTGAGGACGTCGACGAACGGCACGTCGGCGACCACCGCCCCCCACAATTCCGGATCGGTGTTGACCGCCACCCCCATCAGCTCGCCGCCGGCCGAGCCGCCGGAGATGGCGATCCTGCCCGGACGGCTGAAGCCCTCGGCGATCAGGCCCCTGGCGACGTCGACGAAGTCGTTGAAGGTGTTGACCCTGTTTTCGAGCTTGCCCTGAAGGAACCAGTCGTAGCCGAGGTCGTCGCCGCCGCGGATATGGGCGATGGCATAAGCATAGCCCCGGTCGAGGAGGCTGATCGCGCTGGTCGAGAAGCTCGGCGGCACGGCATAGCCATAGGCGCCGTAGGCGTAGAGGAAGAGCTTGCCCTCGCCGTCCTTGCGGAAGCCCTTGCGGTAGACGATCGAGACCGG
>JASLBD010000166.1 GCA_030146745.1 Allosphingosinicella sp.
CCGCGCGACCACCAGCGCTCGCGGACGTCGGCGGTGCGCACCAGCGGGTTGGCCGGATGGCTCTCCCACGGGCCGTGGATGGAGCGCGAGCGCGCGGCGATGACCATGTGGCCGGTCGGTGGGCCGGCGGTGCCGCCGACCGCCGCGACCAAGTAGAAAAAGCCGCCGTGGCGGGTGATCTTCGGTCCCTCGGGCGAGAAGCCTTCGACGACCCAGTCGGACGGATAGCGCCATGGATCGTAGACATGCTCGGGCTCGCCGATCCGCTTGAGCCCATCGTCGGAGAGCCGGACCCGGTCGCCGCCGGACAGGAACAGCCAGCGCGAGCCGTCCTCGCCGACGACATGGCCGGGATCGATATGGTTGGGGAGCTTGAGGTCGATAGGGTCGCTCCACGGCCCCTCGATCCGGTCCGCCCAGATGACGTAGCTGGTGTTCGGCGACGCCTTGACCGGAATGTAGAGGAAGTAGCGGCCCTCGTGCCTGATCAGCTCGGGCGCCCAGACCGAGCCGATGTTGCGGGTGAGGGCGGCGGTGACCGGCCGCCAGTTCACCAGGTCCCGGCTGTGCCAGATGACGAGTCCCGGATAGGAATCGAAGGTCGAGAAGGTCATGTAATAATCGGCGCCGTCCTTCAGGACGGTCGGATCCGGATGGTCGCCGGCGACGATCGGGTTGAGGAAATTGCCGTTGCCGAGGTCCGCCTTGCGCTGGCGTTCGAAGCCCTCGCCCCAGCGCGTTCCTCCCTCACGATTGGCCGGGAAGGAAGCGCGGGAGCCCTGGGCCAGCAGCGGGGCGGGAAGGATCGCCGCCGCTCCGCCGGCCAGGGCCCCCTTCAGCGCGGAGCGGCGGTCGATGTTCACCGGATCCCCGTTACAATTTCACCCGGGCGCCGAACAGGATCGTGCGGCCGAAATGGTTATATTCGTAATTGCGATTCGCATCGATGTCGGTCCACCGGTCGCGATAGGTGTCGAGGAGGTTGACGCCCTCGAGCGACAGCTCGATCTGCTCGCTGATCTTGTAGCGGACCGAAGCGTCGAGGTTCCACGTCGAATTATAGCCCTCGAAGACGTTGCCGGTGCCCGAATTGCCATCGGCGTAGCGGCCGCGGTAGCTCCCCGAAACGCGGGCGCTGAAAACATCGTCCTCGTAATAGAGCGTGGCGTTGAAGGCCTTCTTCGAGAGGCCGAACAAGGTCCCGCGCCGGGTCGTCGCGACGTTGGGGCCGAAGGCGCAATTGGCGCCGACGCAGGTCGCGACGCTCGGCCCGGCTACGTTGTAGGTCGCGCTCGAGTCGATGAGCGTTCCGTTGACGATCCCGCCGAAGTTGGAAAGGAATCCCGGAAGGAAGGTGAAGGGCGCCTGCAGCGACACTTCGACTCCCTTGAGGCTCGCTCCGCTGCCGTTGCCGATCGAGTTGATCGTCCAGAGCTGGCCTTCCGGATTGACCGCGGCCGGCGAGCTTGGCGGTATGACGGAGGTGGGAAGGCCGGTCGAGGCGAAGGTGCCCGAGCGGCTCTGCGCCACCGGGAAGCTCGCCACGTTCTTCTTGAAGAAGGCGACCGAGAAGATCGACTGCGGCCGGAAATACCATTCGAAGGCGAGGTCGTAGGCGGTGGCGCGGAACGGATCGAGGAACGGGTTGCCGTAATTGACCCGGTAGTTGAAGCCGTCGACCGAGCCGCCCGGCGTGAGGCTGCCCAAGGTCGGCCGGGTGATGACGTCCGCCGCGGCCATCCGGATGATGAAATTCTCCGCCGGGAAGAGGGCGATGTTCACCGCCGGAAGCCAGTCGTCGTAGCTGCGCTCGACGGTGGCCACGGTGCCGCTGGTGAGGCCGGTCGAGGTCTGGTCGGTGCGGACGTAGCGGACGCCGGCATTGGCGGCGTAACGCAGGCCGAACAGGTCGCCTTCGACGTCTACCTGGAGGTAGCCGCCCTTGACCCGCTCGACGACTCCGCGCGTGTTGCCGGCATCGACGGCGGGGGTGCGGTTGTAGAGGCCGGTGAATTCGGTCCCTGCGGCGAGGTTTGGGATGAGCCAGCTGGTGGTTGTGCCGCTCGGCTGTCCGGCATCGCCGAGCTCGAACAGCTCGCCGAGCGCCGCCGTGACCGGGAAGCCGTAGACGGCGGTCGGGCCGCGTGCCGAGGTCGGCGAACAGGTGAGGGTGCCGAGCACCCTGTCCGGGCCGCCATTGCCGCAGACGATCGTGTCGCGGCTGAAGCCTTCGGTGTCGAAGCTGAAGCGGCGATAGACCCCGCCGAGCTTCACCGTGAAGCCTTCCGCGACATCATATTCGGTGCGCAGCTGCGCAGTCCGGAACTTGTTCACCGTCTCGGATGGGCGGTCGCGTATCTCCGCGAGCTGGAAGACCGCCGGATCGGTGACACTGGTGCCGAAGCTGAGCACCGGACGGCGCGAATTCGTATAATCGTAACGATAGCCCTGGGCGTCGCGATCGTCGAAGACGAGGGTGGTCTCGACGGGGATGCTGGCGTCGGACTG
>JASLBD010000175.1 GCA_030146745.1 Allosphingosinicella sp.
CTCGAGTGCTGGTAACCAGAAGGCTGCGCGGAACGCCATGATCCGTCGAGAATTGCAGCGCCGTCCGGACCGACTGATAGGCTTCGGAGACCTGCGAGCGCGGATCCTCGAGCTGCTCGCGCACAGCCAGTCCCTTGCCGACTCCGGGAATGACCCCGAGCGACGCGAGGCCGAGCTTGGTGCCGACGTCGTCCGGAGTCTTGATCGTGTCGTCGATCCACTCGATCGCGAAGGCCGTACCGAGGCCGAGCAGGACTCCGATGAACAGGCCGAGCGCGATGTTGAGCGGCAGGTTGGGCTTGAACGGCCCGCCGGGCACCTGCGCCCGGTCGACGACCGATACGACGTTGGCCCCGACGCCGCCCGCCACGCCGACTTCCTTGAAGCGCTGGAGAAGCGCGTCGTAAAGGCTGCGGTTGGTGTCCACCTCGCGCTGCAGGATGGTGTACTGAATGCTGCGCTCGCGAAGCGCCATCAGGCCGGCCTTGCCTTCGTTGACCTTCGCCTGGAGCGCATTCTCGCGGGCGAGCGCCGCCTGATATTCGGCCCGGAGGTTGTTGGAAGTCGAACCGGAAACGCTGCTTCTCTGCCTGGCGATCTCCTTGTCCAGCGAGTCGATCTGGTTGCGAAGCTGCACCATCTCCGGGAAGTCGGGTTTGTAGAGCGCCAGCTTCTGCTGATATTGGGCCTCGAGCGCGGCGCGCTGCTGCCCCAGCCCCTGGACGGTGGGATCGCTGATCGCGGCGACCTGGGATTGGGCGCCCGCCGCCTGGCGGTAGCGCTGCTCGGCGGCGATCCGGTCGCTCTTCGCCTCCGACAAAGCGTTGTTGGTCTGGATCAGGGTGGCGGCGTCGATCGACTGCTCCTGCCGGTTCGTGCCGGTGCCGCCGGCATCGACGCTGAGAGTGATGATCCCCTGCTTCTGGGCATAATCGACGAGCTGCCGCTCGGACTGCTCGAGCCTCGCCTTCACCGCGGCGATGCGCTGCTGGAGGAAGTTGCGGGCGTAGGAGGTCGCCTCGTAGCGCCGTTCCATGTTCGACTGAATGAAATTGTCGGCATAGGCATTGGCGAGCCGGGCGGCGAGCTCGGGATCGGCGCTCTCGATGGCGATCGTGATCAGGCTGCTGTCGCGCTGCGCCTGCACTTCGGAGCCGCTCTGCACCATTCCGGCGGCGGCGCTTTCGCGCGCGGCGCGCGGCTGGTCCTGGTCGAACAAGGCTGCGTTATTGGCAAGGTTGGTGCTTCGGGCCACCCGCTCGGCCAGCGAACGGCTCTTGAGCAGGCCGACCTGGGTGTTGAGGAATTCGCGGCTGTTCGACGACGGCGGCTGAACCTCCCCGATCTCCTTGCCGACGACCTGCACGCCCTCGGGCTTGACCTCGATCGTCGCCTGGGCGCGATATTGGGGGGTGATCATCAGCGAGATGACGATGGCGGCCAGCAGGCAGGCAACGGCGATGCCCGTGATCAGCCACCACCATTTCGCGACGATCCGCCAGATCTCGTTGATGTCGAACCGGGATTCCGACTTCGTCGGCCGACCGAAGGCGACGTCGGTCAGGCCGGTATGCGCCGGCAGCCGTCCGCTCGGATCGAAAGGCAGCACGGCGCCCTGGTTCGGGAGATATCCCCCATGATTATTCATGATCTTCGAATCCTGTCTTTAGATTCCGAACCGCCTTTAGAAGGGGCGCAAAATTGAGAGCAACGGGAGCGAGCCCATCAGTTCGCGATACACCTGGCGGGCGCGGCTGCCGTCGACGATGACGATGTCGTTGCCGTAGATCACCGGATCCTCGGCCTTGGCGCGGCGGATGTCCTGAAGATCGAAGGCGCCGGCCATTTTCTCGCCCCGAATGGTGCGGAAGACGACGACGCGCGAGGGATTGGCGTCCTCGGTCGTGCCCTTCGCCATGGCGACGGCCTGAAGCAGGGTCGTCGGTCCCTTGACGATGAACTGTCCCGGGTTGCGCACCGAGCCGTCGACGGTGATCGTCTGCTCCGCGCGCTCCTTGATCGCGACCTGGACGTTGGGCGAGTTCAGATACTTCTGAGACAGAGCGGCGGCCATCTGCTCGCGCAGCTCCTGGGTCGTGCGGCCCTGCGCCTGGACGGAGCCGAGCAGCGGATAATCGATCTTGCCCTGGGCATCGACCTTATAGTCGCCGGACAGCGATTCGACCTGGAAGACCGAGACGGAGATGGTGTCGAGGGCGCCGATCGGGTGCGAGGCGTTGGCCACCACCTGCCCCTGCGTGTCGGGGGCGTCGAATTGCGCCGGCTCGTAGGGAACGGAGCCTCCGCGGCCGGCGCAGCCCGCGGCCGCCAGAGCGGCGACCACCAGCAGCGCTCGGGCCATCAGACCGCTGAAGGAAAAATTATGCACTTCATGCTGAAACGCTCGCATGTTCATCTTTCTCCGGTCGGGGGCGACAGGCCCTCTACACAATCCATGGCTTCCGTGGAACAGCTCATGCGTCGATTCGGCGCACACCCCTCCCCGCGGAAACGGTGCCCGCGCCGCCCCTCGAGGCGAGCTGCCTTTATCTCGTTGCGCCGCTTAGCTTATTTCTCCACCGCCGTCCATAGTCCGACGTTTTCCGGGGCTAAAAGCTTGCAACTGCGGCAAAACACCAAATATCGGCGCACCGAGCCTTACCGGAGTTGACGTCAGTGTTGAGTCGCCTGTTTTCGAAGAGCCGGACGTCCAGGGGGCGAAGCGGCCCGCCGGGCAGCCGCGCTTACGCGATCGGCGACGTCCACGGCCGGCTCGACCTTCTCGTCGACCTGCTCGCCCGGATCGAGGAGGACAATGCGCGGCGCGGGCCGGCCAAGGCCTGGCTGGTCTTCCTCGGCGACCTGGTCGATCGCGGCCCCGACAGCCGCGGAGTCGTCGACCTCCTCGTCAGCCGGCCGCCCGCCTTCGCCCGCAACGTCTTCCTCAAGGGCAATCATGAGGAATTCTTCCTCGGAGTGCTCGGCGGCGACGATTCGAGCGTCCAGCACTGGCTCGCTTACGGCGGCACGGAATGCGCCCAGAGCTACGGCCTCACCACCGGCTGGATGCTCAACGCGACACCGGCCGCGATCATGGAGCGGCTGATCCGGCAGGTGCCGGAAAGCCACGTCCGCTTCCTCGACGAGATGCACGACAGCTTCCGCTTCGGCGACTATCTGTTCGTCCATGCCGGGATCCGCCCGGGAGTGGCGCTCGACAAGCAGGTCAGCCGCGACCTTCGGTGGATTCGGGAGGGTTTCCTGGAGGACAGGAGCGACCATGGAGTCGTCGTCGTCCACGGCCATACGATCGTCGAGCGGGCCGAGGAGCATCCCAACCGGATCGCCGTCGATACCGGCGCCTATCGCTCGGGCACCCTGACCGCGATCGGCATCGAGGGCGAGGAGCGTTGGTTCATCGAGGCGCGCGAGGCCGGGGCCGCCGCCGCGGCGTAAGCGTGCGGCTTGGCATCCTCCCGCGCCTCTTCTAAGGGGCCGTCATCACCATCGCATCGCCGCCCGGCGGCAGGGACCATCACATGAAGATCCTCGTCACCGGCGCCGCCGGCTTCATCGGCCATCACGTCGCCGACCGCCTCCTGCGCCGCGGCGACGAAGTGGTGGGGATCGACAATTTCAACGATTATTACAGCGTCGCTCTGAAGCGGGACCGCGACTCCAAGCTCCGCCGCGACCATAAAGGCGCCTTCACCTCGATCGAGACGGACTTCGCCGACAACGAGGCGCTGGAGCGGGCGCTGGACGGCGCCGGCTTCGACCGCATCGTCCACCTCGGCGCCCAGGCCGGGGTCCGCTATTCGATCGAGAATCCCCGCGCCTACGTCCAGTCCAACCTCGTCGGGCACGTCAATCTGATGGAGCTCGCCCGGGGCCGCGGCGCCTCGCACCTCGTCTACGCCTCCTCCTCGTCGGTCTACGGCGGCAACGACACATTGCCCTTCAGGGTCGAGGACCGGGTCGATCATCCGCTCTCGCTCTACGCCGCCACCAAGAAAGCGGACGAGCTGATGAGCGAGACCTACGCCCATCTCTACCGCCTGCCGCAGACGGGCCTTCGCTTCTTCACCGTCTACGGTCCCTGGGGCCGGCCGGACATGGCGATGTGGCTGTTCACCAAGGCGATCTTCGCCGGCGAGCCGATCCACGTCTTCGGCGAGGGCAATATGCGGCGCGACTTCACCTATGTGGACGATATCGTCACCGGAGTCGTCGCCGCCCTCGACAATCCCCCGCTCGACGACGGCGAGCCCAAGGCCGGCGGCAGCCGGGGCCCCCACCGCCTCTACAATATCGGCAACCACCGCTCCGAGGAGCTGACTCGGATGATCGGCCTGATCGAGCAGGCCTGCGGCCGCAAGGCGGAGAGGAGGCTGATGCCGATGCAGGCGGGCGATGTCCGCGACACCTATGCCGACATCAGCGCAATCCAGCGCGACCTCGGCTTCCAGCCCACGACCCCGATCGATGAAGGCGTCCCCCGCTTCGTCGCCT
>JASLBD010000177.1 GCA_030146745.1 Allosphingosinicella sp.
CGCAAGAACCGCATCCGTGTCCTCGTCGGCGACGAGGTGCTGGTCGAGCTGACTCCCTACGACCTCACCAAGGGTCGGATCACCTACCGTTTCAAGTGACGGGGCCCGCCCCGTGCGACTGATCCTCGCCTCGGCCTCGCCGCGCCGCCTCGAGCTGCTGGCGCGCCTCGGCGCGATCCCCGATTCGGTCGTCCCGGCCGGGATCGACGAGACTCCGCGCAGGGCCGAGATCCCGGACCGATATGCCTGCCGGATGGCGGTGGAGAAGGCGGCGGCGGTCGCGCAGGGGGGAAGCGTCATCCTCGCCGCCGACACGGTGGTCGCGGCGGGACGGCGGATCCTGCCGAAGGCGGAGAATGAGGATGAGGCCCGGGCCGCTCTCAAGCTCCTCTCGGGGCGCCGCCATCGGGTGCATTCGGCCGTCGCCGTGACCGACGCGGCGGGCCGCACCCGCACGCGCCTCTCCACCAGCCTGATCGCCTTCAAGCGCCTCTCCGAGGAGGAGATCCAGGCCTATCTCGCCAGCGGCGAATGGCTCGGCAAGGCGGGGGGCTATGCGATCCAGGGCCGGGCCGAGGCGTTGGTCCGGATGCTCTCGGGCAGCCATTCGGGCGTGATGGGCCTGCCCCTCTACGAGACCCGGACGCTGCTCCGCGCCGCCGGATATCCCCTTGGCTGAGTGGCTCTACGAGGAGGGGATAGGCGAGAATCGCGCCATCCTCGTCGAGGAGGAGGACATACTCGTCGCAGCGATCGAGCTTCCGGGGGAGCTGCGCTGCGGATCCGTCCTGGCCGGCCGGCTCGTCGCCATTCCGATCAGGGGCCGCCGGGGCATCGTCGACACCGAGCAGGGGCAGGTCATGGTCGAGCCGCTGCCGCCGGCGCTGACCGAGGGGCAGAAGGTTCGGGTGGAGATCGTCCGCGAGCCGGTCGCGGAGCCCGGCAAGCCCAAGTTCGCCAAGGGCCGGATCACCGACTCGGAAGAGAAGGAAGGCCCGAGCCTGGCGCAGCGAATCGGCTCGCCGCGCCCGCTTCCGCCGCTTGGCCCCGACCTTTTCCACGCTGCCGGCTGGGGTGAGTTGATCGGCGAGGCCATCGAAGGCGTGATCGACTTCGCGGGCGGCGAGCTTCGGATGAGCCTCACTCCGGCCATGACCCTGTTCGACGTCGACGGTTTCCTGCCCCCGGTGGAGCTTGCCATCGCCGGCGCCGAGGCCGCCGCCGAAGCCATCCGCCGCCACGATATCGGCGGTTCGATCGGTATCGATCTGCCCACCTTGCCGTCGCGCGAGGACCGGTTGCGCGCGGTCGCCGCGCTCGACGCAATCCTCCCGCAGCCGTTCGAGCGGACGGCCGTCAACGGCTTCGGCTTCCTCCAGGTGATCCGCCGCCGCGAGCGCCGCTCGCGTCCGGAGCTGGTGCAATGGGATCCGGCCGGCGCCGCCGCCCGCGATCTGCTTCGGACGGCGGAGCGCGGGCTCGGCGCCTGCGAGCTCGTCGCCGCGCCGGCCGTGATCGCCCGCCTTCGGTCGAACCCGAACTGGCTTCAAACCCTGGCGAGGCGGGTCGGCGGTCCGGTCGACTTGCGGGAGGACTCCTCCCTCACCACATGGCGGAGCCATGTCCACGTCAAACCTTCCTGAGCGCGGAAAGGGCTGCCCCCTGTGCGGCAAGCCCGCCGGCGCCGACCACGCCCCTTTCTGCAGCCGCGGCTGCCGGGACCGCGACCTGCTGAACTGGCTCGGCGATTCCTACCGCGTCCCCGGGCCGCCCGCGGTGGAAAACGAGGAAGGCGGGCTGGACAGCGAAGGCTGAGCGCCTCTATAGGCGCTCGTCTTCGGCTCCGCCGGAACGCCCAGGTAGCTCAGTTGGTAGAGCACGTGACTGAAAATCACGGTGTCGGCGGTTCAATTCCGTCCCTGGGCACCACCTTCCGCAGCCGCCCTGTGTGAATCGTCATCCCGGACTTGATCCGGGACCCGTGAACACCGTCGGTGGGCACCTCGAACATTGCGTGTTCATGGATTGCGGCTTTCGCGGGAATGACGGAGGCGTTGCGCCACTACGGCCTTAAGGCTCGATTGCCGCTGCCGGCGGCCGGGGCTAACGGAACCTTCCCCCGCCTTCATCCATCTAATCTTCGTTGCAATTCAGCACTCTTCCCGAAGGGGAGTCGTACGAGCCAGGCCCATCTCAACGCCGTCGGCACCGCCGTTCCGAAGCATGACGTCCACGCCGCCTTCATCCGCTGGGCCGAGGCGCGTCTGCGCGAGCCGCGTTCGCGCGCCCTGTTCGCGCGGATGGCCCGCCGTTCCGGGGTCGAGCATCGCTGGTCGGTGCTTCCGCCGGCGCCGTACGGGGATTCGCCGGTCGACCCGGGCGGCTTCTACCACGGCCCGCTTCCGACCACCGGCGCGCGCATGGACATCTATGCGCAGGCCGCCCCCAAGCTGGCGCTCGAGGCGATCGGCAAGCTCGATGGAAAGGCGGCGCCCTCGGGCATCACCCACCTGATCGTCGCCAGCTGCACCGGCTTCGTCGCGCCTGGCATCGACCAGATCATCGCTGCCGAGCTCGGCCTCGGCGGCCATGTCGAGCGCACGCTGGTCGGCTTCATGGGCTGCTATGCGGCGGTCTCGTCGCTCCGGCTCGCCCACCATATCGTCCGCTCCGAGCCCGAGGCTCGGGTGCTGGTGGTGACGGTCGACTTGTCCAGCCTCCACCTGCAATATGAGGAGGATGTCGAGCGGCTGCTCGCCGCCCTCCAGTTCGGCGACGGCGCCACCGCCTCGCTGGTGACGGCGGAGCCGAGCGGCTTCGCCCTGTCCCGCCCCTTCGCGGCGACTCTTCCGGAATCGAACGAGCTGATCCGCTGGCGAGTGGGCGATCACGGCTTCGTCATGGACCTTTCTGGATCCGCGTCTGGCTGCCGGTGCTGACCGCGCTGACCGCCAACTCGCCGTTCTGGCTGGGCGAGGACAGCGGGCACGCCAGCTACCGCGCCCAGGCCTGGGGCCGCTGGCCGTCGTCCGGGCCCAACGAGCTGTTCGGCG
>JASLBD010000215.1 GCA_030146745.1 Allosphingosinicella sp.
CTGCACCGTGATCGTCAGCGCGCCCAAGGCGACCCGGGCCGCCGTTCTGGCCCGGCTGCGCTCCAACATGGCCTTCATGGGCCTCGACTTCAAACCGGCCGCCAGCCCCGGCCCGGGCGTCCCCTCGCTCGCGGGTGCGACGATCGAGACCTTCCGGGCTCCCGTCGACAAACAATATCTCTACCTCCAGCACATCCAGATGGGCGACCCGACCGGACTCGTCGTCGCCCAGCTTTTCGCAACGGACCAATAAGATGGCAGACCTCCACTTCGAACTCGTCACCCCCGAACGCCTCATCCGCTCCGAGGAGGTCTTCATGGTGGTCGTTCCGGGCACCGAGGGCGATTTCGGAGTCCTCGCCGGCCATGCGCCCTTCATGTCGACGCTCAGGAACGGCGACATCGCCGTTTTCCGCAGCGGCTTTGGCGACACGCCCGAGAAGATCGCCGTCGAGGGCGGCTTCGCGGAAGTGAGCGAGCGCGGGCTGACGGTGCTTGCCGAGAAAGCGGACGTTCCCGCCTGATCAGCGGCGTTCGTATCGGACGGTCTGCCGATTGGAGCCGCTGAGCGTGGCGGTCGAAGCGGTCAGGACGTCTCCCTCGCGCCGGTAGGTAATATGCTGCGGATAGTCGTGCTCATCATTCTCGAACGTCACCCACTGAGGTGAGCAGACCACCAGCCGGAACGGCACGGCCGGGCCGCCTTCCGGCGAGGCGTAGAGGTAGATCTTCCCGCCCTTCTCCCATTCAATCCGCATATATTCGAAGGAGCGGCGGCCGGGCGCGCCGACCGTACGGCCAAGGCCCAGCATCAGGCCTTCTGCCCTGGGCATCCACAGCTCCTCGGCGAAACCGCCGGACGACGAGGCCCTGTCCACCGTGCGCCACGCCCCCGCCAGCCAGTCCAGGTCGCCGCAAGGAACGATCCGCTCGACCGGAGCGGTGGTTATAATGCGCGGCGCGGGGGACGCGAGCGGCTGAGCGGCACCCGCCGCCGCCGCCAGTGCGAGCCCTATCGTCTCCATCGCCTTCTCTCCTCGACCGCGGCGGCCTCAGGTCGGCGGCTCGCCCAAATCCCGCACGCGTTGCGCCCGCCACAATAGCAGACCTCCGCCGATGATGAGAGCCGCCCCGGCGAACGTCGCGGCGTCGGGCGGATCGCCGAACCAGAGCCAGCCGAGGAACGCCGCGACGAGCAACTGCACGTAGGTCATCGGAGCCACCGTCGAGGCGCTCGCCCGCTCGACCGCGGCGAAGATCAGGCTGTGGCCCGCCGTCGCGAAGCAGGCGACCCCCAGGCATTTCAGGACCACGGCCGCCGAGGGCCAGCCGATCGTCACTCCCGCCACGTGGAACGCCACGGCGGCCGCCACGAGCAGCGGCGCCGCGACCGCCGCCACCAGGAATTGCATCACCATGACCGGCGCGTCGCCCGCCGCTTTCCGGTTGAGCATCATCAGCCAGCTCATCCCCAACGCCGCCCCAAGCGGGAAAAAGGCGGCGGGACCGATCTCGATCAGATTGGGCCGAAGCACGATTAGAACGCCGAGGAAGGCGAGCAGGGTCGCCGCCCAGGTCGCCGGCCGGGTTCTTTCTCCGAGCACCAGGGGCGCCATCAGGGCGGTGAGGATCGGGCTGGTGAACTGGATCGCGGTGGCGTCGGCGAGCGGCATCGCCATCACCCCGAGGAAGAAGCACAAGGTGGCCAGGGCGACCGCGGCGCCGCGCCCGACGTGAAGCCAGGGCCTCGGCATGACGAAGCCGCCGCGCCCGTAGCGAAGCGCCACGTAGAGGGTCAGCCCCGCCGCTCCGAAGCAATAGCGAAGCGCCGCGACGGCGGGGGCAGGCCATTGCCCGGCCATCGACTTCACCACGGCGTCGCCGAGCGCCAGGCTGAGGAAACCGGCAAGAGCGAGGATCAGGGCGCTTCGGGCATGTTGGGCGGGCACCGGCGGGCCTATCGTTCCCCGGCGAAGGCCGGGGTCCAGTACCGGTCATGGGTCCCGGCCTTCGCCGGGATGCATGGCTTTGAGACTCTGTTCAACATGACACCCCCGCCTCACGCCATGCAGTTAGGCAATTGTCAAAGTTTCCGCCTTATTCACCAGTTCAAGTGGAACGGCTTCACCGGTGAGGATCTGAGCGCAATGAGTGCTTTTGGACGGCGACCAGGAAATGGCGGCACGGGGGGCGGTCGGCCCAGCTTCGGTGTCGCGCGACCGATGAAGGGCCTCGCCGGCGGCGCCCCCGCGCCGGTGGCGCCCGAGGGCGGCGACCAGTTCCCGCCGCTCGACACGATCGCTTTCCCGGACTCGGACACCGACGGCTTCACCCCCACGGGCGACCGCGGCGCCGACGCCATGTCGAGGCTCGCCGACCGCCAGGCCGCCTCCTCGGAAGCGCCGAGCAGCAAGAACGAGGGCTTCGAAGCCTCGATCCACCGGATCAAGGAGCAGGTCCTCCCCCGCCTCCTCGAGCGGGTCGACCCGGAAGCGGCGGCGACCCTCTCCAAGGACGAGCTGGCCGAGGAGTTCCGCCCGATCATCGGCGAGGTGCTCGCCGAGCTGAAGATCAACTTGAACCGCCGCGAGCAGTTCGCGCTCGAGAAGGTGCTGGTCGACGAGCTTCTCGGCCTCGGGCCGCTGGAGGAATTGCTCGCCGACCCGAACATCTCCGACATCATGGTCAACGGGCCCAACCAGACCTTCATCGAGCGCAAGGGCAAGCTCGAGATCGCCCAGATCCAGTTCCGCGACGAGGAGCATCTGTTCCAGATCGCGCAGAGGATCGTCAACAAGGTCGGCCGCCGGGTCGACCAGACCACTCCGCTCGCCGACGCCCGTCTCCAGGACGGCTCCCGCGTCAACGTCATCATCCCGCCGCTCTCGCTGCGCGGCACGGCCATCTCGATCCGCAAATTCTCCGAGAAGCCGATCACCGTCGACATGATGAAGAATTTCGGCTCGATGTCGGACAAGATGGCGACGGTCCTGAAGATCGCCGGCGCCAGCCGCTTCAACATCATCATCTCGGGCGGCACCGGCTCGGGCAAGACGACGATGCTCAACGCCCTCTCCAAGCTGATCGACCCGGGCGAGCGGGT
>JASLBD010000255.1 GCA_030146745.1 Allosphingosinicella sp.
CCCGAAGTCCGGCGAGGTTAGGAAAAGTCGCCTTTACAATGCGTAAAGTGACCGCCTTTTCTTACCCGCCGGTCCGCCCCCCCAGGAGCGGCCCCCTATCGAGCGGTTATAACCCACTTTGTTCGACGTTTGTCCTACAAAATGCGGACGAATATCGCGAAGGGTGGAAGGGCGAGCGGCGGGCCTATTGCTCCCGTGCCGCCCGCGCGAACAGCCAGGACGACAAGAGCCACAGCGGCACGAACATCGCCGTCCCGAGCAGGAAGCCGCGCACGTCTGGCACCATCGCCGCCGCGAGCCCGCCGACGAGAAGCTGCGCTCCGGCCGTGACGGCCATGGTCCGGGCCATGCCGTCGGCCCGGAAGCGGACGATGATCGCGCCGCCCAGGGCGAGGGTGAGCAGCCCGAAGAAGAGCAGGTTCGCCGGATTGTCCTCGTTGCCGATGAGCCCGACCGCTCCGTTGACGAGGAAGAGCAGGAAGGCCGCTCCCGCGGCGACGATGGCTCCGGCGGCGAACGCCCAGCTCTTGGTCTTGCGCATCGCGATCTCCCATGCGCCGACGGTCGCGGCGAGAATGATTCCTGCAAGGATGAAGTCGGCCGAGTCCCAGGCCATCTCGCCGCTCGCCTGGGCGGCGATGGCGGGCGCCAGCATCAGCGCCGCGGCGCCGCCCCATACCGCCGTCCTCCACCCTTGGCCGCCGCTTCCGCCGCCCGCGCGTACTTGTCCCGTCATGGTCTCGCCTTCGTCCTGAGGATCTCAGCCTCCCCTCTCGCACGGCCGCTTGCAGCCCGGATGGCTCGGAAAAGGAGAAATCGTGCAGAAGGCGTTTGCCTCGCCCCGCCGAGCCGGGCCCGGCGGCCGGAGCGAGCCTTGCACCGCAAGGCCGGCCGCGCGATTGGTGTGGCCCGAACCTTCCTCGCAGGACCCACCGCTTGACCGACAAGGCCGTCCCGGCGCTGCCCAGCATTGACCTCGCGCAGACCCGCAAATTCTATCGCTATTTCGGCTTCGAGCCGGTCGGCGGCGAGCCCACGCCCGACGACTTCTGGCTGCGGCTGAAGCGGGGCGAGGTCGAGATCGACTTCCACCTGACCGAGATCGACTACACCCACGAAGATTACATCCGGCACCAGGCCCTCTGCGTCATCCGGGTCGCCGACGTCGCCGCCTGGCACGACGTCTTCGCCAGGACCCGGATGAGCTGGAAGGTCATCTTCCCCTCGCTGACCAGGCCCCGCACCGACCTGTGGGGCGGCCTCCCCGCCTTCTGCCTCACCGACCGCGACGGCAACCTCATCTGGGTCGTCGAAAGCGAGAAGACGGGGCACGAGGAGCCGTCGTCGCGGACTTGATCCGGCAACCCTGCTCTCGTCTGACGCCCTGTTCATTCAGTGAAGCGCAACAACCCGCCGCCTAGGCGCTGACGGACCGGCGCCGGGGAACCCTGAGGGGAGACCGGCGGTTCCGGGCAGCCCCCTCGATAAACGGACGAGAAGCATTCGCCACCAGAAGATCCTGATCGCGCCGGAGCCCGAAGCCGGGAATCCGCCCGTGCGGCGCTATCGCCCGTCGCGGTCATGGCCGGTCGGCGGTCTGGCGCTGCTCGCCGCGGTCGGAGCAGTGCTGATGACCGGCACTCTTTCATCCGCCCTGAACGGCGGATCAGACCCGGCCTTCGCGGCCCGGAGCGGGCAGGACGTCGCCGGCGACCGGTCGGCAAGGGAGGCGAATGCCGCGATCCCGGCCGCGGCGGTCCCGGCCGCCGCGATACCGGCGACCGGCTCTTCCGCGCCGCGACCGGCAGGCATATGGCAGATCCAGGTCGGAGCGTTCCGCAACACGCGGGCGGCCGAGTCGCATCTTCGCGCTCTTGAGGAAAATGTGCCCGAGCTGGCGCGGCTGACCGCCTTTCACCAGCTTCGCGGGGACATCAGCCGGGTCCGGATCGGCGGGATCGAGGACGAGGCAGCCGCCCGCGAGCTCTGCGCGCGCATCCTGGCGGTCGGGCGCGACTGCTTCGTGGCGCGGCCGGAAAGCTAGGCGGGCAACGGCACCGCGCCGAGGGCGATCGCGGCCTGGGTGGCGAACAGGGCCGCGACGAGCAGCAGGTCGATCGCGCGCGCCACCCTCTCTTCCTGCATCTTCGGCTCCCCTCGGGGCCTTGCTGTGCGGCTCGCACGGTTGCGAAAGGATCATTGGAAATCCCTTCCACGGCGTTCACCATCTTCGGCCGGATCGAAGCCGGCGGACCCGCGTTCGTCCGGGAAGCGCTGCCTCGAAGGAGGTCTGTCGGCGCGGTTGCGCGGGGCGGAGTAGATTTGGCCGGTTTCGGACAGGGCATTGCCGGCAACGTTGGTGGTGCCGGCCGAACGGCCGAGGAAAGCGGCACCTGCCGTCCGCAGTTCGTCGTCGCGCTCGCCTTTGCCTGCGCCTGGACTTTGTTCAGCGTCTGGGTGTCCCAGCCCTGGCTCGGCGATCTGGGAAACCTGATCCATCCCCTGCCGGCGTTGGCCGCTCTCACCTTCGTCGCCTACGTGCCCGGCTTCATGAACGCCTTTCTCCTCTCCAGCCTGCTGATGGAGCCGAGGCGGAAGCGTTCGCGCCAGCCCCGCTATCCCGGGATCAGCATCCTGATCGCCGCCTATCAGGAAGAGGAAGCGATCGCGGAGACCCTGCTAAGCGTCCGCGACTCCGGCTATCCCGGACCTGTCGAGATCGTCGTGCTGGACGACGGTTCGGCGGACGCCACGTCCGCGGCGGTGGACTATTGCCGGGGGGCGCTCTTCACCGGGGCGACGGACATCGAGCTTCGGCTGATCCGCTTCGAGCGGAACCGGGGCAAGGCGACGGCCCTCAACCGCGGCCTGGAACGCGCCCGGCACGAGCTCATCGTCACCATCGACGCCGACACGCACCTCCACCCGGGCAGCCTCGCCGCGATCGTCGACCGGCTATCGTCCGATCCGCCGGACACGGTAGCGGTCGCGGGCGCGGTGCTGGTCGGCAATCCCCGCGAAAGCCTGGTCGCGGGCGCCCAGCAATGGGATTATTTCCACGGCATCGCCGCGGTGAAGCGGATGCAGAGCATGTACGGAGGCACTCTCGTCGCGCAGGGCGCCTTCTCCATCTACCGGCGCCAGGCCCTGCTCGAGGCGGGCGGCTGGCCGGACACGGTGGGCGAGGACATCGTCCTCACCTGGGCTCTGCTCGGCAAGGGGCACCGGATCGGCTATGCCGAGGGCGCGATCGCCTGGACCCATGCTCCGCCGACTTTCGGCGAGCTCGCCCGGCAGCGGAAGCGCTGGGCCAGGGGCATGATCGAGGCGCTCGCCCACCACAAGTCGCTTCTGTTCAAGCCTCGGCTGAGCACGATGTTCATCTGGTGGAACCTGCTGTTCATCTCGCTCGACCTTACCTTCACCCTCGTCTTCATTCCCGGGCTGGTGCTCGCCTTCTGCGGCTTCTACTGGCTGGCGGGGCCGATCACCCTGCTGGTGCTGCCGCTGGCCGCTTTGTGGAACCTGGTGATCTTTCGAATACAGATGCGGATGCTGAGGCGCGCGGGCATCGAGATGGAGCGCAGCCTGGGCGGCTTCGTCCTGTTCGCCCTCGCCTATCCGCTGCTGATGCAGCCGGTCTCGCTCTGGGGCTATTTCGCCGAACTCACCGGAAGAAGAAAGGAATGGGGCGGAACATGAGGAAATTCCGACTTCTGCTCGCGGCCCCGGTCGCGCTCGCCGCGCTCACCGGGCTCACGCCTCCCCCCGCAGGCGAGGAGACGGATTCGGCCGCACCGGCCGAGGTGGCGCAGGCCGAGCCGGCCGCACCGGCCGAGGACGAGGAGCCCGAGCCCAGGCTTCCTCCGGCGGTGGCCACCGATATCTTCTACTCGTCCGACAGCGACGGAAGCGAGGTGGCGAGAGCGGCGCTCGAGCTCGGCATGAGCAATGACGAGGAGACCCGCTCGATCGGGGTACGGGTCGAGCGGGCCCGCTACAATCCGACCGACAGGGGCTGGGAATCGCGCGACCGGGTCTTCCTGAGCGGCGCCGAAAAGCTCGGCGACTGGCAGCTCCGGGCCCGGGTGGGCACCGACGGCGACAGCGTCGTCGGCGGCCTCTCGCTCAACGACGAATCGAAGTTCCGCAAGGAAATCTTCGTCGAGCGCGACATCGTCGAAACCCGCCAGGGCCTCGACCTCGGCCTCTATTCGACCTTCGCCGGCGCCGCCATCGACCTGCCGGTCGACGACCGCAATGTCTTCACCGCGCTCGCCGGGGTCCAGAAGTTCACCGGCGACAACGTCCGGCTTCACCTGCGCGGAAGCTACATCCATGTGGTGAAGCCGAAGCTCGGCCTCAGCGCCCAGCTGCGCGGCCGCTATTTCCGGAGCAGCGACCCCGGCGAGTATGATTATTATTCCCCGCGCTGGTATGCCGAGGCGCTTCCGGTGGTCCAGATGCGCCGCTTCGTCGGCGGCTGGGAGCTGCTCGGCGCCGCCGGCCTCGGCGTGCAGCGCGACTCCGCCTCCGACTGGCGCGCCTCGCGCTACGCCCACGCCCGCTTCCGGAGCCCGAAAGGCTCCGACTGGTCGCTGAACGGCGCCGTCACCTACACCAACACCCCCTCGATCACGGGCTCGCCGCGCTCGGGCTACAGCTACGTCCAGGCGACCCTGGGAATTTCGAAACGCTTCTAGCCCGCGATCGAATCGGCTTGGCGCTTCGTTTCAAGTCTGGCGGGCAGGTCCCCGAAGGCGCCCAGAACCGCCGCCGCGCAATCGCCGCGCGCGTCGCGTTCGCCGTCATTGGCGGCCCGCCGGAGCAGGGCGAAACCCGCCGGCTCAGCCGGCGGGCCCGTTATCCCTCGAGATGGCTCATCAAAGCAGGAAGTCTCCCGAAGTCAGGGGGGCGGCGTTGGCAATGATCACCGAGAAGTCAGCCAGGCCGTTGCCATCCACATCGCCTTCCAGCAGGCCATTCGCATAGCGCAGCTGACCGGCGACATTGCTGAAGGCAGCCGCGCCGATGAAGGCGAAAGCCTGATTGCCCGCCGCGGCCGGATCCGTATCGAATTTGGACACGTCGATCTTGTCGCCCGGGGCGAAGTCGACGATCGTGTTCCCCAGATCGTTCAGAGTGCTGAACTGGAAAAAGTCGATGCCGGCTCCGCCGATCAATATGTCGGCGCCTTTGAACCCGTTGAGGACGTCGTTGCCGCCGCGGCCTTCGAGCCGATTGGCGACGTCATTGCCCCAAAGCAGGTCTCGCGCCGAGCCGCCGATCGCGTTCTCGATGACGGTGCCGTAGGCGATGCTCAGATTGTCGTGGCCCGTGGCGAAAATTCCGCCGACGCCGGTGAATTGGGCGATCCGCTGAAAGGCGCCGTTCATGAAGTTCGCGGCAGCGGCATTGACCTGCGCTTGAGTGACCTCGGGACCGAACTCCCCCGTCGCCTCATAGTGCGCGGCCCTGTTGGCGTTGATCGCCGCCGCGGTGGGGACGGCCGCGCCCACGGAGCTGAAGGAACCGGGCTGCAGATTCACGAACTGGCTGGCGGTGAAGCCCGACAGGTCGAGAGTGTCGTTGCCGCCCGCATCGTAGATTGAAAGATAGGGATAGGGGTTCACCGAAAAATCGAAGACGTCCCGCCCGGCATTCGAGTTGAAGCCATAGGTCGTATCGTCGCTGCGAGTCGTCGGATCCGCACCATATTTTGCCTGGATCGTCAGGATGTCGTGCAGCATCGGGGTTTGGACATAATTGGCTCGCAAGAGCGACCAGTTCATCGGCAGCGCCCCGGTGTTCTGACCAGACCAATAGGACATGATCGTATACTGGTGGCTGTCCTGGGCATATTCCGCCATGGCGTCATAGGTCGTGGCAGCCGAGCCGTTGTAAGCGCCGGGGTGGGAAAGCCCCAGGCTGTGGCCGAGTTCGTGGATCAGAGTGTGGCTGCCGTAGCTTCCCGTCGTCAACGCGCCCTGGCTTATGTTCACTTCGGGAGGGGCGGTCCAGACGTCGCCGGAGATGCGCGTATATTGTTGTCCGTCGCCGGGAAGATAGGTCCAGGCATTATTGGGTCCGGTCGTCGTGTTGGCCAGCCAGATGTCGACTTCATTCTTTCCCCAGGCGCTGGCGCCGGGCTTGTCGGCCACTTCGACGATTCCGGGAGCGATCAGATCGTCCCATAGTTCGAAAAAGGAGCGGGCAGCAGTCTTCTGGGCTTCGGTGAAGGGAGAGTAGCCGTCGCCTTCGCCACCGGTCATTTCGGTTTGCGGTTTGTTGTTGAGGCCGAGCGCGTGCTTGTGATCGAAGAAACCGTAGGTGATGACCCCGTCGGGGCCGACTGCGAGGCTTTGCCCGGAGTCGATCTGCTGCTGGACCTTGTCGAGCGAGAATATCTCCTTGGCCGGGGAGGCCGCGGTTCGCTTGAAAAACCCGCCGGCGCCGGGATCCAGGCTGAAGTCCAGCGGCATGTCCAGCTGAAGTCCCTCTTGATCGAAATGGATGTTGCGGCCCAGAACTTCGCAGATTTCACACATAAGTATTCCTCCTACCTCGTGCCGGCGTGAAAGGGGCCGTTCCGCATCAAAAGCCGAGCTTGAAGCGGAGGGCGCCTACAGAGCGAAGACGAACGTTTTTCGTGGGTATCCCCTGACTTGACGGGACAAAGCTAACATCGCCGCACTTGCGGCTCCAATCACTATTTGGCACCACGGCTGATATGAAAATCCAGATCTCGCCCAGGCAGTCCGAGGCGCTGCTTGTGCTCGCGGAAGAACTCCACTTCGGCCGGGCAGCAGAGAGATTGGGTATCGCGCAGCCGCAGTTGAGCGATCTGATCCGCCGGCTCGAGGAGGTTGCCGGCCTGGCTATCTTCGTCAGGCGGCCACAGGTGAGGCTGACGGCGGGCGGGGCAGCGCTCGCCGCGACAGTCGAGAGGGTGTCGAAGGAGATCTACGAAGGAATAGAAGAGGCAAAGGCGATAGCCTCCGGCGATGCCGGGTCTGTGAGCTGTGGATATAGCGGAACATCCCTGTTCACCCATATCGGCAAGAATATCGCCTGCTTTCGAGCTGATAACCGTGCCGTTCGCCTCAAACTGCGGGAGGACACATCTTCGGCCGTCTTGGACATGTTGGACAAGGGGCAGTTGGACTTGGCGGTCTGCCGGGAGCCTGCCAAGGACCCATCGGCGAATTCGGTCCAGGTCCTCAGCGAGACATGGTTGCTGATGGTTCCCCGGCATCATTGGTGCGCCAATGAGGCCATTGTTCGATTGGCCCAGCTTCAGTCCGAAAACTGGCTCCTCCCCACCCCGAAATATGCTCCTGAATATATCACCAGGATGATGCGCGCCTGGAGCGACGCAGGCCTGGACCCGAACGTCATACAGGTGACCGAAACATGGACCATGAGCCTCGCGCTCGTTCGCGCCGGACTCGGCATATGCTTCGCCACCGAGTCGATGCGAGACCTCGGCTTCTCGGAAGTCGCCTATTGCTCGATAGCCGACCCCTTGCCGAGCATGCCGTTGTGGGTTTCATACTTCCCAAGTCGCCTCTCTCCCGCGGGAGAGAGGCTGTTGACCGCCATCCTGGCGCCGCCCGACTCCGGAGAGTCGCACGAAACACCTCCCTGCCGAGGGGCGCCCGCTATCCCTTAGGCGACGAGGTGCACGTCGTCGGCATGCCGATGGCCTGCGCCCGCTGGCCCGGCTACGATGGCTGGATCACCATCGTGAACCCGGGCTTTCGGAAGGGGCGGCGCCCTTAGAGGTGTCACTCCCTGGGCACCGAGCCTACCCCGAGGCGGCTTCGTCGGGCGGCGGAAGAGGCGCTGCGGAGGCGCTGAAGTCTCGTCTTCGTGACCTTGGTGCCCTTTGTGCGAACACCCTCTTTTTTGTTTCGCACGAAGCTCACGAACGGCACGAAGAGAGGTCGCCGTGGGGTTCATAATGTTCTTCTAATGTTCTTGCTTTTGCGCACGGGTTGTGATACGAATCGCGGTGTTGGCGGAAGTTGCGAACCCGGCAGCGCGAGGCTCGTCATGAGGGCCTGCCGGACCGCCATGGCGCGCCGAAACGGCCTTCGGGGCCGTCCCTGGGGACGCTCGCCGTCCGCCAGCCCAAGCAGGACCTCGCGGGGATCGGGCCCGCGCTGACGCGGCGGGGCGCCGCGGGGGAGGTACTGCGTGGGCGGGGATATTCCGGTGGGGCCGGAGGCGGTTCCGCCTTCGCGTGAAGCTTCGGCGGACAAGTCCGCTGACATCCTTGCGCAAGAAGGGGCTTCGACAGGCTCAGGCCGACCGGATCCGCCTTCGCCGAAGGCTTCGGCGGACAGGGAGGAGCTCGAGGCCGAGGCCCCGTGCCCGCCGGGCGCGCCCGGTCCTCGCGGCGACGAGGACGAGGGCGAGCGTATCTGCGCGTCCAAGCATCGCCCTCTCGAGATCAGCCGCTCGGGGCGAGGGGCGCGGCGGCGGCGCTCCGGCGGGGCGGCCGCGCGAGGGGGGGCGGGCGCCTCGGGCCGCGTTGAACGCGCGCCGCCCCCGAGCCTTTCCCGTTGAAAACATTGCGCTTTGCATCGGGCGGCAATAGGGTTAAGGGCCCCGTCCAGCCACCGAGGATTCGGTTCCTTCGGCAGCGGGGGCCGGGGGCGGATTACGCGACCCCCGGCCCTTTCGCGGCCGCCGCGGCCGCCGCGCCGCCGCTTCGCCGCGCCGCCGTTTCGCCGGCGTCAGGTGAACGGCGACTGTCAGGCTCGTTCAGACGCTCATCATCGCGAATCGTGCAGAGATGCGCTCGCCCTCCACGGCCGGCGCGGCGTTCGACATGTATGTCGCGCGCCGGCCCGGACGGGCCCCTCCAGTTGCGTAACGGGGGCGGGGCCGGCATCCGCAAGCAAGGATGCCGGCCCCGACTCTCCCCAGCCTCCCGAGCTCCCGCCTCCCGGGGCTGCCGGCCGCCCCGCCCCCTTCGCCGTTACGGCCGGTTGTCGCGGAGCGGGTCGACCCGGGCGTGATGGTCGGGGCGCTTCCTGAGGCCGAGCAGTCCGGCGAGCCCGAGCAGTCCGAGCAGTCCCCATTTGCCGCCGTCGCCGCCGTCATCGTCGCGGTCGCGGTCGCGGTCGCCGGTGGAGTTGGCGACGTCGGCCCCGGCCCGGTCCGTTCCGTCGCGATCGCGCGCCTCGCGCTCGGCCTCCGCGCCGGCCGCCTCGTTGGCGAGCGCTCCGGCCTGGGCCTGGACGTCATTGGCCTGCTCGGCGAGCTCGTTGGCCCGCTCGGCAAGGTCTTCCTGAGCCCAGGCAGGCGCCGACAAAGCGAGGATGGCGGCGGACGCGAGAGCCGTCCGGATCGACGAATTGCGCATGAATTTCCTACTGTT
>JASLBD010000264.1 GCA_030146745.1 Allosphingosinicella sp.
GGGCAGGCTGGGGAAGTCATAGGCGGCATATTGCTCGCCGAGCCGCGTCGCCTGCGCCTCGAACTTCGCCGCATCCTCGGGCTTCCACCAGTCGCGAAGCACGCCCGCCCAGTCGGACTTGCGGCCCTGGTCGTCGAAGCCGTGGGTGATTTCGTGGCCGATGACCCCGCCGATCGCTCCGTAATTGACCGCCGGATCGGCGTCGGGATCGAAGAAGGGCGGCTGGAGGATCGCGGCCGGAAAGACGATCTCGTTCTTCACCGACGAATAATAAGCGTTCACCGTCTGCGGGGTCATTCCCCACTCGGCCTTGTCGACCGGCTGCTCGACCCGGTTGCGGCGATAATCCCATTCGAAGCGGGAAGCGCGCTCGTAATTGCCGACGAGGTCGCCCGGGACGATCTGGAGCGCGGAATAATCGCGCCATTTATCGGGATAGCCGATCTTCAGCCCGAAATTCCCGAGCTTCTTCAAGGCTTCGACCTTGGTCTCCGGGCCCATCCACTGGAGCCGCTCGAGCCGCGCCTTCATCGCCGCTCGAAGGTCCGTCACCAGCCGGTCCATCTTCGCCTTGGCGTCGGGCTTGAAATAGAGAGCGACGTAATCGCGGCCGATCGCCTCGCCCATCGCATTCTCGGCGAAGGCGATACCCCGCTTCCACCGGTCGCGCTGCTGGGGCTGGCCCTGCAGGAACTTGGAGCGGAATTCGAACTGGGCGTCGACGAACCGCTTCGACAGGAGCGGCGACATGTCGTCCGCCGTGTGGAACATCTGCCAGGCCTTCAAGGTCTGCAGGTCGGTCTCCGCGAAGATCCGGGCGAGCTTGGGCACGGCGGTGACCTGGCTGACGACGGCGCGCTCGGTGCGGTCGAGGCCGGCGGCCGGCCAGTAGGTGCGCCAGGGAAAGCCGGGCGCCTGGGTCTCGAGCTGGGCCAGCGTCATCGGATTGTAGGTCTTGTCGCGGTTGCGGCTCTCGGCGCGGGTCCAGTGCGCCTCGGCGATCCGGGTCTCCAGGGCGACGACCTCGGCCGCCGATTCCTTGGGCGCCGGCCAGCCGGCCATCTCCAGCATCTGGGTCACGTAAGCGAGGTAGCGGTCCTTCTGCGGCTTGAACTTGGCGTTCAGATACAGATCGCGGTCGCCCAGGCCGAGGCCGGACTGGCCCATGTAGAGCGCATATTGCTCCGGATTCTTGGCGTCGTCGCTGACTCCGGGTCCGAAGAAGGTGCTTCCGAAACCGCCGATCGCCCGGCCCATCAGCCGGGCGAGATCCTCGCGGCTCTTGGCCTGGTAGATGGGCACGATCCGGGTCAGCAGTGGGATGGCGTCCTGCCGCTCGGCCGCTTCCTCGTCCATGAAGCCCCGGTAGAGCGCCGCGACCTTCGCCTGGTCGCCGCCGGTGGCCGGATCGCCGGCCGGATAGCTCTCGACGAGCTGGCGAAGCCGCGCCTCGGAGAGATCGCGAAGCACCGCGAACGCGCCGTAGGAGGAGCGGTCGGCGGGGATCGGGGTGGTCTTGGCCCAGGTTCCGTTCACATAGCCGAAGAAATCATCGCCCGGCTTCACCGAGCGGTCCATTCCGGCAAGGTCGATGCCCCAGCTTCCGAAACGCTGAGCTTCCACCGTCGGGGCGCCGCTTGCGCCGGCCTGGTCGTCTGCGGCGTCGATCAGCGACACCATGGTGCAGCTTTCGTCGATACAATCGTGGCGGTCGCCGGCGGCGGCGGGAGCGGCGGCGGCGAGCGCCAGCAGCGAGACGGCGAAAGCGAGGCTGTTCTTCAAGATGCGGATCTCCGGATTCTTCGAGATTAGAGGTGCCTGGGGCGCGTGATCCTTAAATAGTGCGTGGCGCGGCACTTCGCAAACCCGCACCGGACAGCGGCAAAGTTCACGAAGTTCATGGTGTCGAAGGTTTTCTGAGTGAACTTCGCGGCCCAGCGGCTACGCTTCCGGGCGCGGAGTGAATGGCAGCGAGGATCCAGACTCGTCATAGGCAAGAACATAGCAGAAACACGAGGCAAATGGTAGCCCCACCCCTTCAGGGGAGGGGCTTTGCCCCCGCACGCTTCGCAAGGTCATGGAAAGACCACGCGTTCGCCGGATGACGGGTCAGTCGTATTCGATTCTCACCTCGGCCGCCGCTCGAGTCGCCAGTGCTCGCGCGTCTTCCACCGTCGCCCCGGTCGCAAGCGCCACGCCCATCCGCCGGTAGGGCCGCGTCACCGGCTTGCCGAAGATCCGCACGTCCACCTCCGCGCCTTCGCTCCCGAGCGCCAGCGCCTCGGCGAGGCCTTCGTACCGGAAGCTCTCCGACTCCCGGTCCGCAAGGATCACGGCGCTCGCCGCGGCGGGGGCGGCGAGGGCGATGTGCGGGATTGGGAGGCCGAAGATGGCCCGGGCGTGGAGGTCGAATTCGGAGAGGTTCTGGGAGATCAGGGTGACCATGCCGGTGTCGTGCGGCCGGGGCGACAATTCGGAGAAGACGACCTCGTCGCCGACGACGAAGAACTCGACTCCGTAGAGGCCGAAGCCGCCGAGATCGTCGACCACCTTGCGCGCCATGTCCCGCGCCTCGGCGAGGGCGCGTGGCGACATCGGCGTCGGCTGCCAGCTCTCGCGATAGTCGCCCCGCTCCTGGCGGTGGCCGATCGGCGGGCAGAAGAGCACGCCTTCGCGGGTGCGGATCGTGAGCAGGGTGATCTCATAGTCGAAGCGGACGAACTGCTCGACGATCACCCGCGCCCGGTCGCCGCGCATGTTGGCCACCGCATAGTCCCAGGCGGAGCGCAGGCCGGCGGCGGCCTCGACGGTAAGCTGGCCCTTGCCCGACGAGGACATGACCGGCTTGACGACGCAGGGGAAGCCGGTGTGGGCGGCGGCGGCCAGGGCCTCCTCGAAGCTTTCGGCGAAGCGGTAGCGCGAGGTGCGAAGGCCGAGAGCGCCGGCGGCGAGCTCGCGGATGGAGTCGCGGTTCATCGTCATCATCGTCGCCCGCGCCGTCGGGACGATTCGGGTGCCCGCCGCCTCAAGCTCCGCCAGCACCTCGGTGCGGATCGCCTCGACCTCGGGGACGACGAAATCGGGCCGGTGGCGCCCGACGATCTCCCGGAGCCTCGCGCCGTCGAGCATCGGGAAGATCTCCGCTTCGTCGGCGACCTGCATGGCGGGCGCGCCGGCATAGGAATCGCAGGCGACCACCCAGGCGCCGAGCCGCTTGGCGGAGATCGCGAACTCCTTGCCGAGCTCGCCCGAGCCGAGCAGCAGGACCTTGGCGGTGAAGCTCATGAAGCGCCGCCGAGGCGGGCCTTGCAGTCGGCCTCGGCCTCGGGCCGGGCGGTCAGCTGGAGGCGCTGCACCTCGAACTCCGCCTTGCCTTCCGGCATGTAGCTTATCACCCGCTCGACCCCGTGGTCGGTGACCCGATAGGCGAGCTCGACCGAGGCGTCGCCGATCTTGCCGGACTCGCGGCGGACGAGCTGCATTCCGTCG
>JASLBD010000282.1 GCA_030146745.1 Allosphingosinicella sp.
CTCGCCCGGCCTCACCGAGCCGCTCGGCCGGGCCGCGCTCGCCTCGGCAATCCCCTTCCTGCCCGGGATCGCCACCGCCGCCGACCTGATGCGCGGCCTCGACCTCGGCCTTTCGCACTTCAAATTCTTCCCGGCCGAGACTTCCGGCGGCATCCCCGCCCTGAAGGCGCTGGCCGGTCCGTTCGGAGGGGCGCGCTTCTGCCCGACCGGCGGCATCACTTTGGCCGGCGCCCCCGCCTGGCTCGCGCTCGACCCGGTGCTCTGCGTCGGCGGCTCGTGGCTGGTTCCGAAGGGGCAGGCGGATTCCGCCGGGATCGAAGCCCGGGCCCGGTCCGCCGCGTCGCTTCGGCGCCGAAGCGGAGCGAGCGCCGTCGCCGCGCGTTTTCAGCCCTGAAGGAGACGTCCGCCATTCGCCTGCTGCCCCTCCTGCTCCTCACCGCCGCCTGCGCGGCCACCGGCGCCGGCCCCTCGCGCGGCGAGGCCGAGCTTGCCGGCGAGCTCGCCGGCCGCACCGCGGGCGAGCCGCGCGAGTGCGTCTCCGCCTCCCCCGGCGCGAGCCTGACGGCGCGCGGCCGCCAGGCGCTCGTCTACCGGCGCGGCGGCACGATCTGGGTGAACCGCCTCGCCGCGCCCTGCCCGGGCCTCCACGGGACGAGCCAGATCGTCATCGAGGTCCATGGCAGCCGCTATTGCCGGGGCGACCATTTCCGGACCCGGGAGCCGGGGCTGAGCGTCCCCGGTCCGATCTGCGTCCTCTCCAGCTTCACCCCCTGGCGCCGCTAGGCCGTGCCGCCATACGGCGCTGAGCCTTTTCCCCGCTCCCGTCCTTACGGGAGAGGGGCTTATGCGGCTCCGACGCCGAGCTGAATTCCGATACGACCTGCCGTCTCGACAAAAGCCGCCGCCTTTCCTAGATATCGCCGCCCTAGCGGGCGTAGCTCAATGGCAGAGCAGAAGCTTCCCAAGCTTACGACGAGGGTTCGATTCCCTTCGCCCGCTCCACATTTCAGATGCCTTTCGATTCGGATTCGAAACGGATTGATCGGCGGTCCCTTCCCCCGCATAGTCGCGCCTCCCGCCCCAGGGCGACGGACGACGAGAGGGAACGTCGGTGCGCAAGCCTATTTTCACCGCCATCCGCAATTCGCGAGGCAAGGGGTTCACCTCGGACGAGGTGACGGCGGTCGACGCCCTGCTCGACCGGTTGGGGGTTCCGGAAGACGAGGACGAGGCCAGCGACGGGCATCCGGCCGCCGAGCACGCGCTGCCGAGCCGGCCTTCGACCCCAGGCGGAATCGGCCTCGCGGATCCGGCCAAATTCTTCGCGGCGGTCAAGGGGGCCCCGCTCTTCACCGCCGCCCTGAAGCCCGACCAGAAAGCCGGGCTCGAAGCCATTCTCGCCGCCGCCGCCGCGGCCAAATGGCCGCTGTCCTTCACCGCCTACGCGCTCGCCACCGCCTTCCACGAAACGGCGGCGACGATGCAGCCGGTCCGCGAGGCCTTCTGGCTCAGCGAATCCTGGCGCAAGACCCATCTCGCCAAATATTATCCTTATTACGGGCGCGGCTACGTCCAGCTCACCTGGCGGAGGAATTACGAGCGGGCCGACAGGGAGCTCGGCCTCGGAGGGAGGCTGGTCGCCGACCTCGACCTGGCCATGAAGGCGGAGGTGTCGGCGCCGATCATGATCAAGGGGATGGAGGAAGGCTGGTTCTGCGCCAGCAAGGACGGGGCGCGCCACACCCTGGCCCGCCACGTCGCCGGCAGCGGCCCGTCGACGCGGGCGCAATATCAATCGGCGCGCAGGATCATCAACGGAGTCGACAAGGCCGACAAGATCGCGGGCGAGGCGATCGCCTTCCAATCGGCGCTCCAGGCCGGCGGCTGGAAGACCTAGGGTCCGTACTCAATTAGGCTGTATCGACATTCAACCCACTGCGCGGTGCAGCTCCCTCTCCCCCGCGGGGAGAGGGATGCTCAACGTCTGCTTGAATGTCGATACAGCCTAGATTCTGAAGTTTCCGAGGGATTCCAGCGTGATCCGACGAAGGTCGTGATCCATGAACACCGTTCCTGGAGAACGAGTCGATCCAGCCGCGCCCCTTCGGGCGATTGTCGAGTTCATGGATCCCGGATCGAGTCCGGGATGACGATTTTTCCGACCCAAGGTGCGATCCTTAGCGAGTCCGGACCCCTAGGCTATTCCGCGTCATTTTCGGACTTGATCGCCGGGATGACGGGAAGGATCGCGATCCCGCTCTAAATCCCCTCGCGGACGACGTCGCGGCCTTCCGATTCGAGGCGCGCCATGAGATCGGTCTCGCAGGCCGCCAGCGCCGCGGCGTCGGTGGAGCGGATGACGAAATTGGCGCCGACCCGGCCCTCCCGGAAAAAGGGGTAGGAGCCGATCTGGCAGCCGGCATGGGCACGCTCGACCTCGGCGAGCAGCTGCGCCACCTCGCTCTCCGCGGTCCAGCAGCCGATCGTCCGCGAGAGAAGGGGGCGGCCGCCCTGGATCGTGCCCGCCAGCGATTCCAGCATCTGGGTCGCGATGTGCGGCACGCCTGCCAGGATGAAGAGGTTGCCGAGGCGTATCCCGGGCGCGCCCGACATCCTGTTCTCGATCAGCTCGGCGCCCTCGGGCACCCGCGCCATCCTCAGCCGCCCTTCGTTGAGCCCGCCGCGGGTCGCGTAATAATCTTCGAGTATCGCCCGCGCCCTGGGATGGACGACGACCGGAACGCCCAGCGCATGGGCGATGGCGTCGACGGTGATGTCGTCGTGCGTGGGGCCGATCCCGCCCGTGGTGAAGAGATAGTCGTTCTCGGCCCTGAGGGCATTCACCGCCGAGCCGATCCGCTCGATCGCGTCGGGAACGACCCGCACCTCGCTCAGACGGATGCCCTGCAGGTTCAGCCAGGCCGCGATCTGGGCGACATTCCTGTCCTGGGTGCGGCCGGAAAGGATCTCGTCGCCGATGATGAGGAGGCCGGCCGTCCAGATGCGTTCTTCGGTCAATCGAGGCTCCGTAAGGAACGTGCGCAGCTCCGTTCGGGCTGAGCCAAGTCGAAGCCCTTTCCTGTACGTTCATCGCAAGGAAGGGAAGGCTTTCGACAGGCTCAGGCCGAACGGCGTTCGCAGCTCGGGCGAACGGAGTTTGTCCGATCGCGTTCCAGGGCCTATATCGATCCGATGACCCAATATCAGGCGATCAGCGGGACCGAATTGGTCGGCCGCAGCGGGGCGATCAAGCTCCATGGACCGGAAGGTTTCGAAGGGATGCGCCGAGCCGGCCGGGCGGCGGCCGAAGTGCTCGACACGCTCGTCCCGCACGTCGTTCCCGGCATGACCACCCAGGCGATCGACGACATCGTCCATCGCGAGATGATCGCTCGCGGCGGCATCCCCGCGACATTGGGCTATCGCGGCTTCACCGGAAGCTGCTGCACCTCGATCAACCACGTCGTCTGCCACGGCATTCCGGGCGACCGCACGCTCAAGGACGGCGACATCGTCAACATCGACGTCACCATCATCCTCGACGGATGGCACGGCGACACCAGCCGGATGTTCCTGGTCGGCGACGTTCCGATCCGGGCGCGCCGGCTGGTCGACATCACCTACGAATGCATGATGCTCGGGATCGAGCAGGCGCGGCCCGGCAAGTTCCTAGGCGACATCGGCCACGCCATCCAGACCTATGCGGAGAAGAACCGCTACGGCGTCGTCCGCGACTTTTGCGGCCACGGCCTCGGCCGGCTGTTCCACGACGCGCCCGAGGTCGTCCATGCCGGCCGCCCGGGCAGCGGCCCCGAGCTTCGGCCCGGAATGTTCTTCACGATCGAGCCGATGATCAACATCGGCAAGCCGGGGGTGAAATTGCTCGAGGACGGCTGGACCGCCGTCACCCGCGACCGCTCCCTCTCCGCCCAGTTCGAGCACAGCGTGGGGATCACCGAGGATGGCTGCGAGATCTTCACGAAGAGTCCCGCGGGGCTGGACAAGCCGCCTTATTAAAGCCGTCACCCCAGCGAAGGCTGGGGTCCCGGCGGGTGAAAGGCGTCGGCGGTCTTCACCCGCTGGGGCCCCAGCCTTCGCTGGGGCGACGATAAGTACTTGCCCCACTTGAACTTTCCCCGTCCTCCCCTATCTCCTCCCCATCGTTCAACAACGGAAAGGAGGTGGTCTGATGTCTCATTGTCATATGCCGCGTGCGGCGGGTCGGGTGAGCGCAGCCTCCACGGGGGTTCGCGCCTGAAGACTTGAGGCCGCATTTCCGGCTGACAATGGAAAGGCCGTCCCGCGAGGGGCGGCCTTTCGCATTTCGGGCGATTGAACTGGCCGCCTTACCCGACTAGCCTCCGGGGCACGGGTCAGGGGA
>JASLBD010000324.1 GCA_030146745.1 Allosphingosinicella sp.
TGCGTTTCCGCTCCGGCTTCGGCTCGGGCCTTTCCCGCCGCCCCGGCGATCCGCCCGGGATCGTCTGGGCGGTCGGCGACCGCGGGCCCAACATCAAGGTCAAGGACGCGGTGAAGCTCTACGGCCTCGACCGGCTCGAGCCGCTGCGGAGCGAGGACGGCGCGAAGATCATGCCTCGCCTCGATCTCGGCCCGGCGATCGCCGAGCTGCGCGTGGCCGGTAATCGAGTCGAGATGATCCGAAGCCTGCCCATTTCCGGCTCGGACGGGCGGCCGGTCTCGGGGCTGCCCGTGCCGGGAGGTCCCCATACGCGCTGCGAGCCGGCTTTCGACCTCGACGGCGAGCCGCTCCAGCCCGATCCGTCCGGGCTCGACACCGAAGGCGTGGCGGCGCTGGCGGACGGCGGCTTCTGGGTGAGCGACGAATTCGGACCGTCGCTGGTGCGGCTCGATTCGGAAGGGCGGGTGCTGAAACGGCTCGTTCCGCAAGGGACCGACCTTGCCGGCGCGGCCTATCCGGTGGAAGCGCGCCTTCCCGCCATCGCGGCGCGCCGCCGGCTCAACCGCGGCTTCGAGGCGATCGCTCTCTCCCCCGACGGCAAGTGGCTGTTCGTCGCCTTCCAGAGCCCGCTCGCCCACCCGGACGAGGCGGCGCACGAGCGGGCAGGCCATGTCAGGCTGTGGCGCCTCGATTCGGAAACCGGCGAGGTCGCCGCTCAATATCTCTACCCGCTCGACCCGCCCGAGACCTTCCGGCGCGATTCGGCGAAGAAGCCGCTCGACCGAAGCGACCTCAAGGTCAGCGAGCTGGTCTGGCTGGGCGAGGATTCGCTGCTGGTCCTGGAGCGCGGATCCGAGACCACCAAGATCTACAAGGTGACTCCGTCCGGCGACACGGCGCTGCCGCCCGAGCATCTCGACGCCGCCACCCGCCCGACGGTCGAGGAGCTCGGCGCCGGCGGCGGCGATCCGGGCCTGCCGGTGCTCGCCAAGCGCCTGCTGTTCAGCAGCGACGACGCCCCCGAAGTGGGCGCGGACCTCGAAGGGATGGCGATCCTGTCCCCGACCGATCTTCTCCTGGTCAACGACAACGATTTCGGAGTGGAGGGGGCCGAGACCGGTTTCTGGCGCGTTCGCTTCGGCCAGCCTCTCCTCGCCTGAGCCGAAAATGCCGAAGCTTCGCCCCGCCTTTCTCCCGCTCGCCGCAGCTCTCGCCTTGCTCGCCGGCTGCGGCGGCGGGGGCGATTACGAGCCGGAAGTGCGGGCCAAGGAGAAAGAGCTCGGAGCGCAGCAGCATCCGCTGCTCCTCGCCGAGTTCGGCGGCGCCTATCGGGCGCCCGAGGCGGTCTATATGCGCCGCGTCGGGCAGAGGATCGCGGCGGCGGCGGATCTCGACGGCGAATGCACCTTCACTCTGGTCAACAGCGACGTCGTCAACGCCTTCGCCGTCCCGGGCTGCTACATCTACGTGACCCGGGGCCTGATGGGCATCGTCAACTCCGAGGCCGAGCTCGCCTCGGTCCTGGCCCACGAGGTCGGCCATATCGTCGCCGCCCACAACCGCAAGCAGCAGAGGCGCTCGCTGTGGCGGAGCATCGGCGTGTGGGCCGTGGGAACGATCACCGGGTCCGAGGACCTCACCCGGATCGCCGGCCGGGCGGCGGAATATTTCACCCTGCGCTATTCGCGGAAGCAGGAATATGAAGCCGACGATCTCGGCGTCCGCTACCTCGCCGCCGCCGGCTACGATCCCTATGCGGCGGGCGACATGCTCGACGCGCTTGGACGCCATGAGCAATATATGGGGCGCACGCGCGGCCGCGACGAAGCGCGCGCCATCCCGGAATGGGCCCGCACCCACCCGCTCGCCGGCAACCGGGTCGAGCGGGCCGCCGAGACCGCGGCGGCGACCGGGATCGCCGACGGCGCCCTGCCGGAGCTCGAAGCCCCCTATCTGCGCGAGCTGGACGGGCTGCTCTACGGCGACGATCCCGAGCAGGGCTTCGTCGACGGACGCCGCTTCGCCCACCCGGTGATGCGGATCGGCTTCGAGGCTCCGCAAGGCTTCACCCTGACCAACAGCCCGCAGGCGATCCTGATCGAGGGGCCGGACGGCCTTCGCGGCGAGTTCGGGGCCGGCCCGATGCCGCCCGGCGGGCTCACGGCCTACGCGGAAGGGCTGGTCAGGGCGCTGCTGCGCGGCGCGGCGGCCGAGGCCGGTCCCGCGGAGGCGGTTCTGGTGAACGGGATCCCTGCCCTGCTCCTGCCCGTCCTGGTGCAGACCCGGGAGGGGCCGATCGAGCTTTCCATCGCCGCTTACAATGGCGGCGACGGCGGCGCCTATCATTTCATCATGGTCGGGGCGCCCGCCGAAGGGACGCGAAACGCCGTCGCCGCCTTGTTCGCATCCTTCCGGCTGCTCTCCCCTGAACAAGCCCGAAGCCTCAGGCCGAGGCTGATCCGGACGGTGCGGGTGGGGCCGGGGCAAACCCCCGCGACCTTCGCCGGCCTGATGGCGAGCGACCACCCGCTCGACCATTTCCTGATGCTCAACGGCCGCTCCTCCGGCCAGCCGCTGCGTCCCGGGGAGCTGGTCAAGATCGTCACCTTCGCGGGGCGCTGACGGGCCTCAGCCGGCGGCGGCGGCCAATAGCCAGGACTGGAACGCCGCCATCGCCGGCGTCGGCTTCCGGGACTTGAGGCTGGTCAGCCAATAGCCGCCCATGGAGACTTCGAGGCGGAACGGCCGCGCCGCCCGCCCCTCCGCCAGCTCGCGTTCGAACATGCGGGCCGGCCCGAGCGCGACCCCGTGGCCGGCGAGCGCCGCCTCGACCATCATGGCGGCGCTGTCGAAGACCGGACCGGTCAGCGCCGGCGCCGGCACGGCCGCCGCCTCGAGCCAGGCCGGCCATTCGCCGACCCGGTAGGAGCGGAGCAGGGTCTCGGCGGCGAGGTCGGCCGGCTCGCGCAGCCGGGCGGCGATGGCCGGGGCGCACAGCGGGGTCAGCGGCGCGTCGAGAAGGAGGGTGGCGTCGGTGCCGTGCCAGGCGCCGTCGCCGAACCTGATCGCGAAATCCAGCCCTTCCTCGGCGATGTCGACGCGGTTGTTGTTGGTGGTCAGCCTGAGGTCGACGAAGGGATGCGCGGCGCGGAAGGCGGCGAGCCGGGGCAGAAGCCACCCGAGCGCGAAGGTGCCCACGGCGCCGACCGAAAGAACCTCGCGCCCCTTGCCGCCGTCGAACGCGTCGAGCGCCGCCGCCACCTTGTCCAACGCCTCGCGAAGCACCGGCAGCAAAGCCTGACCTTCGTCGGTGAGCCCGAGGCCGCGCGGAAGCCTGCGGAACAGCGGCACTCCGAGCCTCTCCTCGAGCGCCTTGACCTGGTGGCTCAGTGCCGGCGGAGTCACGCACAATTCGATCGCGGCTTTGGTGAAGCTCAGATGGCGCGCCGCCGCCTCGAAGGCGCGAAGGCCGTTCAGGGGCAGATAGGGGCGGATCATCCCTTGCTTCTAGCCGGGCCGGTCATGGAGGTAAGATGAAGAAATCTATCGGCTGCCGCTAGCTATCCTCGTTTGCGCCCGGGCGGGG
>JASLBD010000354.1 GCA_030146745.1 Allosphingosinicella sp.
CCGGTCCACCTATAGGGTCCGTACCATGGTACGGAGTCAAGGGGTCTTTACCGCGTCCGACGTGCCCGGCTCGCCATTGCCGGCGCCGGCAGCGACCAGTCCTTCTCCTCTCCTGCTTTTCGCGGGAGAGGAGGGGCCCACCGCATAGCGGTGGGAGGTGAGGGTCTTGCTGAGTCAGTGCTACAGACCCTCACCTCCCAAGCTACGCTTGGGCCCCTCCTCTCCCGTGAACGACGGGAGAGGGGTTTGCGCCGTCACGCCTCCGGAGTCTTGCCCGTGCCGACGCTCCAGGTGGCCAGGGTCTCGCCGCCGGCCGGGTTCTCGACCGTGACCTCGTCGATGACGACGCTGACGAGGCAGACCGGCCGCTGCCCGGGATCCACGGCCTGCCGGCACCGGACCGGGCCGACGGTCCCCGCGCGAGCGATCCGCCCGTTGATCCGAAGGCGAAATCCGCGGGTCATGTCGAGCTGGTCTTCGGCGACCCGAACCACCGCCTGATAGGGTTTCCCGTCGCGCCTGCCGCCGCGCCCGCTGTCGGCCAGGAAGATCTGCCCCACCGCCAGGGTCTGTTCCGGCCCGGTCTGTCCCGGCCCGGTCTGTCCCGGCCCGGTCTGTCCCGGCACGGTCTCCGGCTCCGTCCCGGCGGCGACCGGCGCCTCGCCCCGAACCGGGCAGGCTTCGCTCGACGTCCAGGGGCGCGCGACCCAGAAGCCTTCGATCGCCTCCACGCCGGCTGCGGCGGCGGCGGGCCACCAGTCCCGGGCGGTCCAGGCGACCGGATCGACCGAGATCCTCAGTACCTGGGCCGTGGAATCGTAGCGCCAGCGCATCGGCGCGGCAGCGTCGCCGTCGGCGGAACCGGCCGGGCCGGCGCAGCCGAACGGAAGCCGCAGCTCGAAGCGGCGGCCGTCGGCCCGCGCGATTTCGGGGCCGGGTTCGCGACCCGCCGCCGCCGCGTCGGCGGCCGCGGCGGCGAGCGCGATCAGATCGGCCCGGCCGAGAACGCCGCTCACCACCGGCTCCGGCGCGGGCCTGGGAGCCGGGCTGGCGGGGGCGGGCGAGACCGCCGGCGGCCGCTCCGAAGTGGAGCGTCCCAGCAGGAAACCAGCCCCTCCCACCGCGATCGCGGCCAAAAGGGCGCCGGCGAGCGCGAGTCGGCTGCTGCGTGGGCTTGGCTCCTCCATGGGCACTTGATAGGCAAATGGCGCCGCGGCCTCCAGACCCTTGGAATCGCCAGGACTGCGCCGCAGGAAGGTCCGATGTCCGATCGCCCAAGCCATTATCCGACCGGGCGGGCGGCCTGCCGATGAGCATCGACCAGATCCTGACGCTCCTCGTCCTGGCGGCGGTCGTGGCGGCTCTGATCTGGGACAAGGTGCGTCCGGACGTCGTCGCCCTGACCGGCGCCGCGGTGCTGCTGATGACCGGCGTGGTGCGCCCGGTCGAGGTGCAGGGGGCCTTCGCGAGCCCGGCCATCATCGCGCTCGCCTCGCTGTTCGTGATCGCCTACGCGCTCGAGCTTTCCGGGCTGCTCGACCGGGCGATCCAGCTAGGGGTCGCGCTGTGCAAGCGCGCCGGAGCCGCCGGGATCTGGATGCTGCTGGCCGCGATCGGAGTGGTGTCCTGCTTCCTCAACAGCACGCCGATCGTCGTGCTCGGCGCACCGGTGGTGCGCGACATCGCTCTCACCCTGAAGCTTTCGCCCAAACGCTATTTGATGCCGCTCTCCTACATCGCCGTGCTCACCGGCTGCTGCACCCTGATCGGAACCTCGACCAACCTGCTGGTCGACGACATGGCGCGGATCGCCGGCCAGCCTCGTTTCGGAATCTTCGAGATCACGCCCGTCGGACTGCCGATGGCCATCGTCGGCGGGCTCTACCTGTTCTTCTTCAGCGGCAGGCTGATGCGGCGCAGCCTGGAAGAGCCGATGCCGCGGGCGACATCGCACCGGGACGACGTCCGGGTCGCCAAGGCGGCGATCGACGACGTCCATTCCAGCGGCGTGCAGGTGGGCCATGCCGAGGTCTTCGCCGAGCCCCGGCCCTTCCAGCCGGTGAAGGCGGCGATCGCGGCCGCCATCTTCGTCGGCGCCATCCTCATTGCGGCCCTGAACATCGCCCCGATCGCGGCCTCCGCCTTCGCCGGGGCGGTGCTTCTCATCCTGCTCAAGGTGATCACCGCCGACGAAGCCTATGGCGGGCTCAAGCCCGACATATTGATCCTCATCGCCGGCATGGTCGTGATCGGAATCGCGATGGAGGAAAGCGGGCTGGCCGGCGCCGCTACCCGAGCGATGCTCGGATCGATTGACGAGATCAGCCCGCTGGTGGCGCTCATCCTCCTCTACGGAGCGACGATGATCCTGACCGAGCTGCTGTCCAACGCGACCGTCGCGGTGCTGGTGACTCCGATCGCGGTCGCGCTCGCCGAAAGCCTGGCCGTCAGCCCGCGCCCGTTCCTGGTCGCGGTGATGATGGCCGGCAGCGCCGCCTTCGCCACGCCGTTCGGCTACCAGACCAACGTCATCGTCTATCAGATGGGCGGCTACCGTTACATGGACTTCGTTCGCGTCGGGCTGCCGCTCAACCTGATCACCTTCGCGACGGCCATCGTCGCGATCCGGGCGTCCTTCCCGTTCTAGGCGCTACCTTCTCCCGTCCTCAACGGAAAGGGGCCTGGAGCAGCGGGCGCTAGATCTGCACAGTCTCGTCATGCCGGATTTGATCCGGCATCCACCTTCCTTTCGTTCGGTGGCGCAAGAAGGTGGATCCCGGATCAAATCCGGGATGACGATCTTGCGGTGGCGCAAGAAGGTGGTTCCGGATCAAGTCAGGGATGACGATCCGAACTCAATGCCCGGCGCCTCCGCCCCCCTTACTGCGGCGTGTCGACTCCGCCCTGCTGGAAGTCGAAGGCCGGCTCCGGCCGCTTTTTCCCGGTCTGGCCGCCCAGATTGTAGACGAGGCCGAGAAGGACGACCCGGCCGTTTCCCCGCTGGGTGAAGCGATCGCGCAGGGCCGGGGTCTCCAAGACGGTGACCTGCCTGGCGCTGTCGAGGACGTTCTGGCCGGTGAGGAGGAGGCTCAGCCTGTCGTTGACCTTGCGGCGATAGCCCAGGTTCAGGACCGCGGCGGACCGGCGATAGCCCTGCGGCAGGAGCTGCCTGCCGCCATAGACGGCGTTGAGCTGGAAGAAATCCTTCTTCGTCGGCTGCCAGCTCAGATTGGCCCGGCCGGTGGCGGCGGTTCCGGAGCGCGGAGCGGAGAAGCCGCCGACGCGCGGGTCGATCTCGTTCCACAGGAAGGTAGCCGAGGCGTTGTAGGTCAAGGTCTTGCTCAGCTTGCCGTTGGCGATCAGCTCGACGCCCGCGCGCCGCGCCGTCGCCAAATTGGCCCGGGTCGTCAGGAAGACCCCGCCGCCGAGGTCGCTGATTATGTCGGTCACCCCGCCCGTCGACCGGCGGTAGAAGCCGGTCAGCGAATAGAAGGTGCCGGCCTTGCGGTGCTGCAGGGCGATCTCGAAGGAATCGGTGACCTCCGGAAGCAGGAAGGGATTGCCGCGGCGGACGTTCTGGGGGTCGATGTAGAAGGTGTAGGGATTGAGGTCCTGAGGCGACGGACGCTGGATCCGGCGGCTGTAGCTGCCGCGCAATTGCTCGGTCCTGGAGAGCTCGTAGCCGAGGTGGAGCGTCGGATAGGCGCGGAAATAGTCGCGTTCGAAGGCCAGGCCGTCGGTGATCTGGCGGATCTTTGTCCCGACCTGCTCGAGCCTCAGGCCGGCCTGGACATCGAGCTTGTCGAGCGGAAAGCGGAAGGTGCCGAAGACGGCGTGGATATCCTGGTCGTATTCGAAGCTGTTGGTGAGGCCCGGAACCGGCAACAGGGCGTCGAGGGCCGCGCCCCGGGCTCCGGAATAGTCGAACTCGCTCTTTCTGAAATCGCCCTGGTAGCCGAGGTTCAGCGACCCCTCCTTGCCCATCGGCTTCTTGTAGTCGAGCTTGACGCTGGTTTCGGCGCGCTTTCCGACGTTGCCGATGCGCTCGAAGGACGATTGTCCGGAGGCAAGGTGAGTGACGGCATCGACCTCGCGCTGGAAACGGCCCTTCTCGAACTCGAGGTCGGCGGCGAATTCATGCTCCTTGCCGGGCAGGGTCCGGCGCCAGGAGGCCCGGGCGCTCAGGCCGCGCTGGGACAGCTCGATATCGGAGACCCGCTCGTAGGAGAGGGGCGCGCTCTGGCTGACGAAGCTGTCGGTGCGCTCGGCGTCGCCGCTGATGTCGCGGTAGCTGAGCTCGGTGCTGAGCCGGTTCTTCTTGTCGAGATCATATTCGATCCCGAGTTTTGCGTTGCGGGCGGAATTGGCGAAGTCGAGCTCCGATTCCTGCCGGCTCGTCACGAAGGTCCCGGAGCCGGGATCGAGGCGGGCGCGAATCTGGGTGGCGCTCGCCTCGCCCGTCATTCGGCGATAGCCGACGTCGCCCGTCACCGTCAGGCCGGAACCGGAATGGGCACCGCTGAGGTTGAGCGCCCCGCGGCCTTCCGTCCCGACGGTCGCCCGCACGGTCGCCGAGCGCGTGTCCTTGCGCGCCTGCCGGGTGACCAGATTGATCACGCCGCCCGATCCCTCGGGGCTGAGCGCGGCGGAAGGATTGGTCATCACCTCGACCCGCTCGAGCTGCCCCGCCGGCATCGACAGGAGGACGTCGCCCCGGGACTCGCCGCGAAGCATCGCCGAGGGACGGCCGTCGATCAGGATCGTCACGCCGGGATCGCCGCGAAGGCTGACCCGGCCCTCGAGGTCGACCTCCACGCCCGGGACGGCGCGCAAGGCGTCGGCGACAGTCCCGGTCTGGACCTGCAGGTCGTTCGCGACATTGAAGCTCACCCGGTCCGGAGTGGCAATGACGTCGGAGCGGGTGCCGGTGACCACCACCTCGTTGGGCTTGTCGCCGGCGGGTCCGGGCTTCGGCGCCGCGTCCGGGGCGGGGCCGGCGGGCTGCGGCGGGGCCGTCTGCGCCTGTGCGAAGCCGGGCGCGATCGGGCAGGCCGCAACGGCGAGTAGGGAAATGTGGAACTTGATTTGCGGGGTTCGCATGCGTCTTGCTGCCTTCACGATTTCCTGGCCGCCTGCCTGCCCGAGCGGCGTGCAGGCGCGATGAGCGACCGGTGAAGTTCCGTTGAAATACCCGCCCGGGGGAACGGGGCCGAAGTCCCGCCGTCGCCCGGTCGTCGGTCTGGATTCCAACCGTACCCCACCTTCTGTGTTAGACACCTAATACAGCAATACACGCGGGGTCAATTGGCCCCGTGTGTGCAGAAATTGCGGACTTCAGGATGAGGGTTCGGGCGGGGCGGGATAGGTCACCACGTCGCCGCCCACGCGGGCGCCTTCCGAGAGGCGCGCGGGCTCGGCGCGTCCCCGGTCCATCAGGTGGAAGACGGTTTCGCCGCGGGCGATGAGATGGTCGGCGATGAGCCGCCGGTGGCAGCGCCACCAGACCGCCTCGGAGCACATCATCGCGACCGGCCGCTCCCGCCCCAGTTCCACCAGTTCCTCCAGCCCGGCGCGGAAATCCTCCGACAAGGCGTGGTCGGCATAATTGTGGAAGCTGCGATTCTCCCACCAGCCGTTGCGTTCGGGCGGCACCTCTCGCACCCGGCCTCGAAGGCCGCCGAGCGCCGGGATGCGGCCATGGCCGATCTGGTAGCCGGCCAGCGCCTCGCCGAGGCTGTCGAGATTATATTGCGGATTGGTCCGCGAGCGGGGCACCGTGCGGATGTCGATCACCATCCGGACTTCGCCGACCCGCAGAAGCTCGACGAAATCCTCTATGGTCCGGGTCGAATGGCCGATGGTGAAGAAGGGAAGAGGCATATATCTCTCGGGCCGACTCCCCAGCCTCGATCGGGTAACGCGATGCTTTCCCTTTGTCTCCCGGAGGGCCGCTAGTTGAACACGGCGATCACGCGGCTTTTCTGCCCGACCCCGGTCGGCGCGCCCATGTAGAGGGGCAGCGGCGGATAGGAGCGATGGACGAGCTGGTAGACCCTGTCGGTGGCGGGCAGCGGCGGTCCGGCGATCGATTCGAAGACGACGGAGAATGCCTGGGAACGACCGAGCGTCGCAGGGCGCGGCCCCGATCCGGGGAAGGCGGTGACGGCGACGATTCGAAGCATATGGGAGCCGTTCAGGCTGTCCAGGGTGAACGTCTCTCCGACCACGCCGCTCCATTCGGCCAGCCCGGCGGCCTGAAGCGACCGGAAAGTGCGGTCCCACCAGGAGGCCCGGCGGCCCGCGCCGGCGCCGGCAAGGCGAAGGCTGAGGACCGGTGCCGCCGCCGCGACGGCTCCGACGGCTCCGGCACCGCGACCGGCCAGCAACACGCGTCGGCTAAGGAAAGCGGAATCCCGCTGCATCGATGATACCCCCCGAACCACCGATGAATGCCCGCCCCCGGACGCGGTCCTTTTAACGCGGCCGCGCTTCGGATCAAGCCGGCGGAATCGGGTTTTGCGGTTTTCTTCGGGGACACTCGCCCGACGAAGAATCCCCGGTCGCGCTGAACGGCAGACGATCATCCCTCTCCCCTTGGGGAGAGGGGGCTGAGCGGCATGCCCGAATGTCGAAGCGCCTTAGTCCGGTACCGTCTTGTTCGAAGCCAGCTCGGCCAGGCTCGCGGCGAGCTCCGAGTTGCGGAACGGCTTGACCAGGCGGGGGAAGTGCGGCGCTATCCCGTCTGCCTCGGCATAGCCCGAGACGATCAGGACCGGAGTGCCCGGCAGATCGGCCTGGACGATGTTGGCGAGCTCCGTGCCGTTCATGCCCGGCATCAGATGGTCGGACATCAGCACGTCGGGCCTGAGGCCGCCGGCGATCAGCCGAAGCGCCTCTTCCGCGGAAGCCGCCTGGACCACCTCGTAGCCGAGATCCTCGAGCATGCCGGCGGTGCTCTCCCGCACCAGCACCTCGTCGTCGACCAGCAAGGCCGTGCCCGCCCTCGCCGGAGGCTGCGACGCGGGGGCGGCAAGCGCCGCCTCGTCCGCGGGCAAGTCGCTGGCCGGAAGCCATAATTCGACGTTCGTGCCCGCCCCCGGCCGGCTCCCGACGTTGAGCGCTCCGCCGAGCTGGGACGCCAGCCCGTGGACCATGGAGAGGCCGAGGCCGGTGCCCTTGCCGACGCCCTTGGTGGAAAAGAAAGGCTCCACCGCCCGCTTGAGCGTGGCTTCATCCATGCCGACGCCGGTGTCCGCCACCGACAGCCTCACATAGGGGCCGGGGAGCAGCCCGGACCGGTGATCCGCGGCGACGAGGTCGAGATCGGCCGCGATCCGAAGGGTCCCGCCTTCGGGCATCGCGTCGCGCGCATTCACGCCCAGGTTCAGAAGCGCCATTTCGAGCTGGTTGGGATCGGCCTTGGCGGGCGGAAGGCCGTCGGCGGAGTCCACCACCACCTCGATCTGCGGCCCCGAGGTGCTTGCGATCAGGTCCGCCATTCCCGCCACCAGCTTGCCGACGTCGACCGCGCTCGGCTGCAGCGGCTGCCGCCGGGCGAAGGCGAGCAGGCGCTGGACCAGGGTCTTGGCGCGGTCGGCGGACTGCATCGCTCCGTCGATCAGCCTGCGCTCGCGAGGTCCGCCCAGCCCCCTGCGCTGGAGCATGTCGAGACTTCCGACGATCGGGGTCAGCAGATTGTTGAAATCGTGGGCGACCCCGCCGGTGAGCTGGCCCATCGCCTCCATCTTCTGGCTCTGCCGAAGCGCCTCCTGGGCCCGCTCCAGCTCGGCCGACGCCTCCCGCTCGGCGGTCACGTCGCGGCCGACCGCGTAGAAGATCTCGCCCTGCGGGACCAGGGTCCAGGAAATCCAGCGCCACGATCCGTCGGCATGGCGAAGCCTGTCCTCGAACCCGCGGACCGTCTCGCCGCGCGACAGCCGCTCCATCGCGGCGGCGACCCCCGAATGGTCGTCCGGATGCACCTGCTTCTGGAAGTCGAGCGCCAGCAAGGTCGCTTCGTCCATCCCCAGAGTCGTCTTCCAGGCCGGGTTGATGGCCTTCAGGAAGCCGTCGAAGCCCATGATGGCGAACAGATCGTGGCTCATCTCCCAGATGCGGTTGCGCTCGTCGGTGCGGGCGGCGAGCTCCGCCTCCCGCTCTTTCTCCTCCGTGATGTCGCGGCCGGTGCAATAGACCATTCCGTCTTCGGGCACTCCGACCCAGGAAATCCACCGGTAGGAACCGTCCTTGCAGCGGTAGCGGTTGGGGAAGCGGATCGACGGCTGCCCCCTTTGCGTCAGCTCGAACCCTTCCCGGGTGCGCTCGACATCGTCGGGGTGCAGCATCTCGAAGATCGACATGCCGGCGACCTCCTCGTCCGACCAGCCGAGCACCGACTGCCAGGCCGG
>JASLBD010000373.1 GCA_030146745.1 Allosphingosinicella sp.
GGTGGCGGTGCCGTCCAACGCCGAGGATGCGGTCGGGCTCCTGAGGACCGCGCTTCGAGGCAATGATCCGGTCGTCTTCTTCGAGCATCGCGCGATGCTCGACGACGCCTGGGCGCGCAGGCCCTATCCGGGCGACGGCTACGTGCTTCCGTTCGGCCGGGCGAAGAAGGTCCGGCACGGGGATTCCATCACCATCGTCACCTGGGGCGCGATGGTTCCGCGCTGCGAGGAGGCGGCGAAGGACGTGTCGGCCGACGTCATCGACCTCCGGACCCTGATGCCCTGGGACCGGGAGACGGTGCTGGAGAGCGTGCGGCGGACCCGCCGCTGCCTTATCGTCCACGAGGATCTCAGGACCGGCGGCTTCGGCGCCGAAATCGCCGCGGTGGTCGCGGACGAGGCCTTTCTCGACCTCGACGCGCCGGTGGCTCGAGTGACGATGCCGGACATTCCCAGCCCGCATAATCCGGTGCTGCTCAACTGGGCGGTTCCGGGCGTGGAGCGGATCAGGGCGAAGATCGAAGAGCTGGTGGGGTTTTGACGGTGGCCGGGACGCAAAGCGGCAGGGCCACCGTCACCCCAGCGAAGGCTGGGGTCCATTCGGAGACCGAACAGGGCACGGAGTCGGCATGGATGCCAGCCTTCGCTGGCATGACGGTGAGGGCATGATCGACGTCGTCGTCCCCGAGGAGCAGGAGGGCACCCAGGCCGTCGTTCGCGCCTGGCTGAAGAAGGTCGGCGACCGGGTCGAAGTCAACGACCCGCTGGTCGAGCTCGAGACGGACAAGGTGGCGATGGAGGTGCCGGCGCCCGCGGCGGGGGTGCTTCGCGAGATAGTGCTGGAGACGGACGCGCAGGCGGTGCCGGGGGCGGTGCTGGGCCGGATCGCGGCGGAGGCGGATGAGGAAGGGCACGTCGCCCCAGCGCAGGCTGGGGCCCCGGCGGGTGAAAAGCCCGGGAGCCCTTCACCCCAGGGGGCCCCAGCCTTCGCTGGGGCGACGGAGATGCGCCTTTCTCCCTCCGTTCGCCGCGCTCTCCTCCAGCACGACATCGACCCTTCGAAGATCGAGGGCACCGGCCGCGACGGGCGGATCACCCGGGCCGATGTCGACCGCGCCGTCGAAGCCGCGACCAAGGTGCAGGAAGGCCCGCGCACGACGGCCCAGCCGAAAGTCGCCGAACCCTCGGACTCCTCGATCCGATCGCACTCCATCCCCCACGACCGGATGCGGCTGAAGATCGCGGAGAACATGCTGAACTCAGTGACCCGGGCGCCGCACGTCACCGCGATGTTCGAGGCGGATTTCAGCGCCATCATCGCCCATCGCGAGCGGCACAAGGCGGCCTGGGCTAAGAAGGGCGTGAAGCTCACCTACAGCGCCTACATCGTCGCCGCCGCGGCGGAGGCGATGAAGGTCGCGCCGGCGATCAACAGCCGCTGGCACGAGGACCGGCTCGAGATTTTCGACGACATCAATATCGGAGTCGGAACGGCTCTCGGCGAAAAGGGGCTGATCGTCCCGGTGCTTCGCAAGGTGCAGTCCCTGTCGCTGAAGGGCATCGCCGCCGGCCTCGACGAGCTGATCGAAAAGGCGAGGGGCGAGCAGCTCACGGCGAAGGACGTGGCGGGAGGCACTTTCACCATCTCCAACCACGGGGTCTCCGGCTCGCTCTTCGCCGCGCCGATCATCATCAACCAGCCGCAATCGGCGATCCTGGGCGTCGGCAAGCTCGAGAAAAGGGTGGTGGTTCGCGAGGTGGACGGGACGGACGCGATCCTGATCCGGCCGATGGCCTACGTGTCGCTGACCATCGACCACCGGGTGGTCGACGGCCACCAGACCAACGCCTGGCTGACCCGGTTCGTCGAGGTGCTCGAGGGGTGGCCGGCGGAGTGATGGCTTGATTCCTCCCCGCGAGTTCGCGGGGAGAGGGACCGCGCGGAGCGCGGTGGAAGGGTTCTTGGGAGTCGGAAAGGGCCCCTCCACCATGCTTCGCGCGGTCCCCCTTCCGGAAATCCCGGGGGAGGATTTAGGAGTCGAACAACCCCCTCAGCTCCCCTTTCAAGATCTTGCCGTTGGCGTTCCTCGGCAGGGGCTGGGGGAGGAAGGCGATCCGCACCGGGGTCTTGAACACCGCGAGGCGCTCGCGGACCCAGGCCTTGAGCTCCTCCTCCGTCGCGCTCGCGCCCGGCGCCAGATGCACCACCGCCGCCGGCTCCTCGCCCAGCGTTCGGTGCGGAAGGCCGATCAGTGCCGCGTCGGTGACGGCGGGGTGGTCGAAGAGGACGTTCTCGACCTCGATGGAATAGATGTTCTCGCCGCCGCGGATGACCATGTCCCTGGCCCGGTCGACGATATAGACGAAGCCTTCCTCGTCGAGGCGGGCGAGGTCGCCGGTCCGGACCCAGCCGTCGACGAAGGTGGCGCCGCTGGCCTCGGGCTTGTTCCAATAGCCTTTGACGATCTGAGGCCCGCGCGCCCACAATTCGCCGACCTCGCCGACGGGGAGCTCGCTCGTCCCGTCGGGGGACATGATCTTGAGGTCCGCGACCGGAACCGGCGGGCCGGCGCTGTCGGGGCGGTTGAGATAATCCTCGCCGACATGGCTGGTGACCGTCCCCGTCGTCTCCGTCATCCCCCAGCCGTTGCCGGGGAGCGCCCCGAACTCCTCCCGGATCTTGCGGACCAGCTCGGGCGCGGCGGGGGCGCCGCCGTAGCTGACCTGCTCCAGGCTCGAGAGATCGAAGCGGGAGCGTTCGGGATGCTCGAGCAATTGCCAGGCGACGGTGGGGACCCCGCCCGTGATCTGCACCCGCTCCCTCTCGATGATCGCAAGGGCTTCCAGGGGATCCCATTTGCGCATGAAGACGAGGGTGTGGCCCGCCACCATCGTCCCCATCAACATCGCGCTGAGCGCGGTGCAGTGGAAGAGGGGGATGACCATCAAGGCGGTCTTGGGCTGCGGCTCGGGCGGCGTC
>JASLBD010000408.1 GCA_030146745.1 Allosphingosinicella sp.
CTCGAACACCTCGTCGAGCACTTCGGCGGGCCGGGCGTCGGGCCGGTCGATCTTGTTGACGACGACGATCGGCCTCAGCCCCAGCGCGAGCGCCTTGCCGGTGACGAACTTGGTCTGCGGCATCGGCCCCTCGGCCGCGTCGACGAGCAGGATCACCCCGTCGACCATCGAGAGGATCCGCTCGACCTCGGCGCCGAAATCGGCGTGGCCGGGCGTGTCGACGATGTTGATATGGGTCGAGCCGCCTTCAGGGTTTGGCCACTCGACCGAGGTGCATTTGGCGAGGATGGTGATCCCCCGCTCCTTCTCCAGGTCGTTCGAATCCATGGCCCGCTCTTCCACGCGCTGATTGTCGCGGAAGGTGCCGGACTGGCGGAACAGCTGGTCGACGAGCGTGGTCTTGCCGTGATCGACGTGCGCGATAATGGCCACGTTGCGGAGGCTCATGGAATCTAATCTCTCGGGTGAAGGTGGGTTGCCGCGGCCATAAGCAGATCAATGCGGCGCGACAAGGGCAGGTTCCGGTCTTCGTCGTCATCCCGGCGAAAGCGGGCACCTCGGGGAGACCCGCCGAGACTATCCGTCCCGAGGTCCCGGCTTCGCAGGATGACGCTCCCCATCAACAGAAAATTAACCATGGCCTGCCAAACCCCTCCCGACACGAACAGGGAGGAAGCCGGGTGCAGGGGGTGAAGAAAAAGGGGCGGACGGAAACGCCGGTGGGCTTCGTCTCCCAAGCGGGCTCCGCGGAGCTCGAGCTTACCATCGTCATTCCCTGCCTCAACGAGGCCGAGACGCTCGCCCAGGTGATCGACCGGGCGCGGCGCTTCCTTCACGCCTATGACGTCTCCGGCGAGGTCGTCGTCGCCGACAACGGCTCGACCGACGGCTCCACCGCCATCGCCATCGGCGCCGGCGCCCGGGTCGTTCCCGTCGCCGAGCGCGGCTATGGCGCCGCCCTTCGCGCCGGCATCGAGGCCGCCCGCGGCACCTATGTCGCCATGGCCGACGCCGATTGCAGCTACGATTTCATGGACCTGATGCCCTTCCTCGAGCGCCTCCGCGCCGGTACCGAGCTGGTCGTCGGCAACCGTTTCCTCGGCGGCATCGGCAAGGGCGCCATGCCGCCCCTGCACCGTTACCTCGGCAATCCCGTCCTCAGCCTCGCCGGCCGGGTCTTCTTCCGGGCGCCGATCGGCGACTTCCATTGCGGCCTTCGCGCCTTCCGCCGCGACTCCATCCTCTCGCTCGGCCTGTCCTCGCCGGGGATGGAATTCGCCTCGGAGATGATCGTCAAGGCGCAGCTCGGCGGGATCTCCATGTCGGAAGTACCCGCCACGCTCGCCAAGGACGGCCGGTCGCGTCCTCCCCATCTGCGCAGCTGGCGCGACGGCTGGCGCCACCTCAAGTTCCTGCTCCTGTTCGCGCCGCGCTCGCTCTACCTCTATCCGGGCCTGGGGCTGTTCGCCCTCAGCTTCGCCGTTTTCCTCGGCCTGCTCCCGGGCGACGTCACGCTTGGAAGCGTCCGCTTCGGGGTCCATAGCCTGCTCTTCGCCAGCGCCGGCATGCTGATCGGCGCCCAGATGATGAGCTTCGGGCTGCTCGCCGGCCTCTTCGGGGTCCGCGAGCGCTACTGGTCCGCCGGCCGCGGCCTCGAGCGAGCCCGCGCGCTGCTCACCATCGACAAGGGATCGCTGATCGGCGGAGCGATGATGCTGGCCGGCCTTGCCGGAGCGGTCGTGGCCCTGGTCTCCTGGGCCGGAGCGGGCTTCAGCGACATGAACCCGGACATGCTGATGCGCATCTCCATCCCTTCCGTCCTGTCCGCCGGCATCGGCCTGCAGCTCATGCTCACCGCCTTCCTGCTCGAGCTGCTGTCCCACCCCGCCCGCTATCCGCAAAGGTAAGTCACGATGAGCATCTTTCAGCGAATCCACCGGAAGGTGCACGGCAAGGCGGTGTTCGACCGCCGGATCGAGGTCCTCACCCGGACCCTCGCCGACTTCATCCCGGCCAATGCTCGGGTCCTCGACATCGGCTGCGGCAGCGGAACGCTCGCCAGGCGGATCATGGCCCTTCGCCCGGACGTCACCATCGAGGGGATCGACGTCCTCGTCCGGCCCGGCACCGAAATCCCGGTCACCGAGTTCGACGGCGACACTATTCCCTGGCCCGACCGCCATTTCGACATCGCCTTGTTCGTCGACGTGCTCCACCACACCGAGGCTCCGGCCCGGCTGCTCGCCGAAGCGAAAAGGGTCTCCAGGGGCGGGATCGTCATCAAGGACCATTTCCGCGAAGGCGTTTTCGCGGATGCGACGCTCCGCTTCATGGACTGGGTCGGCAACGCCCAGCACGGGGTCGTCCTCCCCTACAATTATCTCTCCGATCCCGAATGGCGCGGCATCTGGTCGAAGCTCGGCCTCAAGGTCGAGCGCCTGACCGACAAGGTCGGGCTCTATCCGGCGCCGTTCAGCTGGCTGTTCGACCGCCGCCTGCACTTCGTCGCCCGCCTCGCCTAGCCTCCGTCATGGCCAGCCTCGCCGACACCCTCCCGCCCGTCCCGGCCCGTGCGAAGCCGCTGGGCCAGCTGCTCGCCGCCCCCAGCCTGTGCTTCTGGGCCGCGGGCCTCCTCATCTACGGCTTCGCCGCCTGGCATTTCTCCAGCGGCCAATACCTCTCCCATATGTCGCGCGACCTTTGGCAGCATCTGGCATCGCTCCGGGCGCTGATCGCCGACCCGATCCATCCGCTCAATCCGTTCGTGGCCACGGCGGAAGGCTCGCGCCATTTCCATCCCTATTGGGTTTCGGTCGCGTTCGTCGCCCGGGCGATGGGATGGAACGAATGGCAGGCGATCGCCTTCGCCGGCGTCGTCAGCGGCGGCACTTTGCTCGCCGGCATCCATGCTTTCGGCCGCACCTTCTACCGCACTGCGTGGGGGCCGTTCGCCCTGCTCCTGACCATGGCTTTCGCATGGAGCAGTCCGATCAGCCATACCGGCTTTCACTCGCTGGGGACGCTGCTCGAGGGTATCGCCTATCCGGCCGCCTTGCTGATCGGCCTGTCGCTGCTGCTGTGGGCGCTCGTCATCCGGGTGCTGGAGCGCCCGTCCAGAGCCTGGGCGATCGTTCCGCTCGTCGCCTTCATGTTCGCCACCCATCAGCTCGGCGCGGGCATCGGCTTCATGGCCGCGGGCTGCTTCATCCTGCTGTGGCCCGAAGGCAGGCTGAAGGCCCGCGCCGCCGCGGCCGGAGCGATCGGCGCCGGAATGCTGCTCGCCATGGCGTGGCCCTATCACAGCCCGTTCGAGGCGATCGCCCGCGCCGGGATCCCGACCTGGACGGGGGGACTCGACTTCTATTCGGCGGAGATACTGATCAAGGCGTTCGTGCCCTCACTGCTCGGACTGCTGGGATTGCTCCATCCCCGCTTCGCCGGGATCGGCCGGCCGGTCCTCGCCGCCTTCGCCCTGTTCGCCGCAATCTTCGCGCTCGGCTGGTTCGGCCTGCTCATCGCAACCCGCTTCATCATGCCCGCCGTGCTGATGCTCCATATCGGCCTCG
>JASLBD010000469.1 GCA_030146745.1 Allosphingosinicella sp.
CGGCTCTGCTCGGTCGACACGATCAGGGTGAGGAGCAACAGCGGCGCGGACGGTCCGGCCTGTGGCCTGGGCGCCTTCCAGCGGATCGAGACCGCAATCCGATAAAGGCTGGCGAGGGAAGGGCGCCTTTGCTAAGCGCCCGGCTTCCACGCACCCGTAGCTCAGCTGGATAGAGCGCTGCCCTCCGAAGGCAGAGGCCAGAGGTTCGAATCCTCTCGGGTGCGCCATTTCCCGACAAGGTCGGAACTTCGTCTTCGCACAAATCCGTCGATGGCCGGCACGGTCCGGGCGCCACGGCACGCGGCTCCGCCGGGCCGGGCTCTCAGCCGAGCAGGCCCAGCGCAAGCAGCAGCGTGAAGAAGAGGCTGGCGGCGACGAAGGCGAAGTTGATCAAGACGAAGGTGCGCCACAGCGCGCTCCAGGGCGACAGTTCGTAGGCACCGCGCAACTGCCGGTACATGTGGACGGGCGGAACGAGGGTCATCGCCAGCAGCGCGATCGCGGCCGGCGCTCCGATCAGGCGCAGGAAGCTGAGCGAGATCAAGCCCAGGCTCATGAATGAGATGGAGTAAGTGACGAAGACGGTGTGGTCGTAGGCTTTGTAGCGCCGGTAGCGCCGCCGGTGCAGGAAGAGCAGCCACAGGAACGGCACCGAGATCGGGATCAGCGCCCACGAGAATTTATAGGCGTTGGTCTGCAGCTTGTAGACGAGCAGCGAAGGGTTGGTCTTCGCCTTCTTGTAGGCGTTGTTGAACCAGGCGTTCACCGGACCGGCGCCGGAGATGAGGACGAACTCGTCCTTCTCGGCCTGTTCGGTCGCCCGTTTCACCGGGCCCGCCACCGCCTCGGCATCGGCTTTGGCTTTCTCGGCCTGCTTCTTCTCCTCGGCGTCGCTCATTCTAAGAGCCCGGTTGAACAGCCGCTCCTTGAGCGCGAGTTCCGCCTCGACCCGCCGGATGCGGGCGTCGACATCGGCCGTGGGCCGGCCCGCCGCGACCAGCCCGGTCCGCTCGACTCGCAAGTCGTTCAGCTGCTTCAGGGCCTCGGCGCGCTCCTGGGCGAACTCGCGCCGCACCTCCTCCCGCTCCCGGACCGGAGTCTGCTCCGCCTTGATCGACGACCCGCTCCCGAGCGGGCCCCCGATCGTTGAGAAGACGGCGAACATCAGGAACACCGAGAACAGGAACAGCGCCATCGGCGAGACGAAGCTGGCGCGCTGGCCGGCGACGTAGCGGCGGGTCAGCTCGCCGGGCCGCCAGGCCAGCAGCGGCAGGGTCCGCCACAATTTGCCGTCGAAATGGAGGACGCTGTGCGCGAGGTCGTGCCAGAAGGCGGTGAGCGTCCGGTGGACATGCCCCGCCTGCCCGCATTGGTGGCAATGGGGGCCAATGAGCGCGGTGCCGCAATTGAGACAGGAATCCCGGCCCGTATCGACGCCTTCGCCGGCCGGGGGCTCGACGGCCCGAGCGGCAAGGCCGCCGGTCACCGCTTCGCCAACGCTGTCCAGGCCCCCTGTGATCATCTCCCTTTCATGACGGAGGCGAAGGGGCGCGTCGAGACGCTTTGCAGCGGAGGCAGGCGGCGGCAATCGCCGCTCCGCTCGGCTGCGAGCTTTCGACGACGACCCGGGAGCCGTTGGCCCACGTGCTCGGTCGGACGAACCCGGATCAGCGCCTGATCCATTCGCGCGCTAACCTGGGATAGTGAGTTAATCCGGACCGCAGATCGCCGTCGGCACGTTCACCGCCGGTGTCCCGCTTCCATCTCCATATCCACGACAGCGGGGGGCTGAGCCGCGACGAGGAGGGGCTCGAGCTCGCCGACCTGGCGGCCGCGCGCTTCCACGCTCTTGACGGCATCCGTTCGATGGCGGGCGAGGAAGTGCGCACCGGAATGCTCAGCCTGGAGGGACGAATCGAGATCACGGACGGGGCCGGCACCGTTCTCGAAGTCGTCCGCTTCGTCGATGCGATCGAGCTTCGGCTGCCGGAGGATTGAAGGCCATCGGGAAGCATCTGATCGAGCTGCGGGCGCGGGACCGGCTCGGCGAAGCCGAGGAAGCGGCGGTTCGCGAGGCGGCGGCGAAGGAAGGGCGGGGAACCCTCCGTGAGGTTTTCGGGAGCCAATCGAGAAGGAGGTCGTTCTCAGAAGGGAACGTTCCTTGAAACTCCCGGGACAATGATCAAGATCGACATCCGCGAAAGGGCGGCCGCATGTGCGGCATAGCCGGCGAGATCCGCTTCCGCTCCGGGATCGCCGACACGGCGGCCGTCCGGACGATGATGGAGAGCCAGGCTCGCCGCGGTCCCGATTCCTGCGGCCAGTCGATGCGGGGGCGGGTCGGCCTCGGCCATCAGCGGCTGAAGATCATCGACCTCTCGCCGCGCTCCGCCCAGCCGATGGTCGATTCCGAGCTGGGCCTGGACCTCGTCTTCAACGGCTGCATCTACAATTACGAGGCTCTGCGCGAGCAACTGCAGGGGATGGGCTATCGCTTCTTCTCGGGCGGCGACACGGAGGTCATCCTCAAGG
>JASLBD010000046.1 GCA_030146745.1 Allosphingosinicella sp.
CGCCTCCAACCTGCTCAAGCCCGCGCTCGCCCGCGGCGAGCTTCACTGCATCGGAGCGACCACGCTCGACGAGTATAAGAAGCATGTCGAGAAGGACCCGGCGCTTCAGCGGCGCTTCCAGCCCGTCTTCATCGGCGAGCCGACGGTCGAGGACACGATCTCCATCCTTCGCGGCCTGAAAGAGAAATACGAGCTTCACCACGGAGTCCGGATCACCGACGGCGCCCTCGTCTCGGCGGCGACGCTCAGCCACCGCTACATCACCGACCGGTTCCTGCCGGACAAGGCGATCGACCTGATGGACGAGGCCGCCTCGCGCCTGAGGATGGAGGTGGAATCCAAGCCCGAGGAGATCGAGAATCTCGACCGCCGCATCATCCAGCTCAAGATCGAGCGCGAGGCTCTGAAGAAGGAGAAGGACCGCGCCTCGCAGGACCGGCTGAAGGCGCTCGAGGAGGAGCTCGCCAATCTCGAGCAGCAATCGGCCGAGCTGACCACGCGCTGGCAGGGCGAGAAGGAGAAGCTCGCCGGCGAGGCCAGGATCAAGGAGGAGCTGGACCGGGCGCGGCTCGAGCTCGAGCAGGCGCAGCGCGCCGGCGACCTCGCCAAGGCCGGCGAGCTTCAATACGGCCGTATCCCGGCGCTTGAGAAGCAGCTCGGCGAGGTCGAGGTGGCGAGCCAGAGCGCGATGCTCCGCGAGGAAGTGACCAGCGAGGACATCGCCTCGGTCGTCGCGCGCTGGACCGGGATCCCGATGGAGCGGATGCTGGAGGGCGAGCGCCAGAAGCTGATCAACATGGAGGCCGAGATCGGCCGCCGGGTGATCGGCCAGGACGAAGCGGTGCGCGCCGTCGCCAAGGCGATCCGCCGCTCGCGCGCGGGCCTGCAGGACCCGAACCGGCCGATGGGGAGCTTCCTGTTCCTCGGGCCCACCGGAGTCGGCAAGACCGAGCTCACCAAGTCGCTCGCCTTGTTCCTGTTCGACGATCCTCACGCCATGGTCCGGATCGACATGTCCGAATTCATGGAGAAGCATTCGGTCGCCCGGCTGATCGGCGCCCCTCCCGGCTATGTCGGCTATGAGGAAGGCGGGGTGCTGACCGAGGCGGTCCGGCGCCGGCCTTACCAGGTCGTCCTGTTCGACGAGGTCGAGAAGGCGCATTCGGACGTCTTCAACATCCTCCTCCAGGTGCTCGACGACGGCCGGCTGACCGACGGCCAGGGCCGGACGGTGGACTTCACCAACACGATCATCATCCTGACCTCGAACCTGGGCAGCCAGTTCCTCACCAATCTCGGCGAGGGGCAGAGCGTCGACGACGTCGAGCCGCAGGTGATGGAGGTGGTGCGCGGCCATTTCCGGCCGGAATTCCTCAACCGCCTGGACGAGATCATCCTGTTCCATCGACTCGCGGCCGAGCATATGGCGCCGATCGTCGACATCCAGGTCGACCGGGTCCGGCAGCTCCTGGCCGACCGTAAGATCGCGCTCGAGCTCAGCGACGCGGCGCGCGCCTGGCTGGGCCGGGTCGGCTACGATCCGGTCTACGGGGCGCGGCCGCTGAAACGGGCGGTGCAACGCTATCTGCAGGATCCGCTCGCCGACGCGATCCTTCGCGGAGACGTTCCGGACAGCTCGACCGTCAGGGTCGAGGAAGGCGACGGCGCGCTGACTCTCGACACGGGCGAGCAGAAGGCGGCGGCGTAAGAGCTACTCCCGGGATCGCCGCTTCAAGATCCGTCATTCCGGACTTGATCCGGGATCCAAGAACGCGATTCGCGCCCGACTTCACCCGGCGGTGTCCATGGATTCCGGGCTTCCGCCGGAATGACGGGCGAACAGCTAGAGCGGCGGGCGCTAAACCTGCACCGTCTCGTCATGCCGGAGTCTCGTCATGCCGGACTTGATCCGGCATCCACCTTCCTTTCGGGCGGTGGCGCAAGAAGGTGGATCCCGGATCAAGTCCGGGATGACGATCCGAACTTGATGCCCGGCGCTCTAATTGCTGTTGGTGCTGCCGTGCGTGCCCTGCAGCGCGCCCCATTCCTGCTGAGTGCGCTGGCTCATCCGCGACCATTCGGCCGCGGTGGCGCAGAGCCGCTCGTAATCGGCGAGCGAACCGGTCCTGACCCGGCGGCGGCAGATCTTCTTCTCCGCCTTGGGCGCGGCGGCGATCCTGATCGCCGGCGCCGGCGCCGCGGCGGTCGCTTCGCCCTTGGGCAGGCGCCAGTGGACGACGCCCGTGGTGACGACGTTCGTCCTGCGCCCGTCCGGGCCCCGGACGCCCTTGAACATGGCGCGGTCGAGGATCAGCCCGCAAGTCTCTTCGTCGAGCCGCTTGTAGCCGCTGCTTTCGACGACCTCGCAGGAAGTCGCATAGCCTTCGCGATCGAGCGCGACCTTGAAGCCGACGCTGCCCTGCTCGCCCGCGGCGCGGGCGCGCGGCGGATATTCGCTGAGGATCACCTCGTTGTTCGCCGCATTGCGCGCGGCCGCTTCGGGGGAAGGCGCGGCGGTGGCCGGAGTCGCGGCGCCCGCCAGGAGCGCCGACACGAAGAGCAATGGAGTCATGGCATGTCCCTCACGTTCCGGCGGGACGATAACCCGAAGCGGGCGCGGGTTCAACGTTGCGGGCTTGCCAGTATCTGGTCGGGCGACACCGGCGGATAGAATTCCCCGCGGCGCCAGGGGGGGTCGGGCGGCTCCTCCGGGTCCGGCACGGCGAAGCAGAGATATCCGAAGAAGGTCGCGATCAGCCTTTCGCCGGCGTCGGGGATCGCGGTTCGGCCGTGCATGAAGCGCGTATTGTCGAGCATCAGCACGTCGCCGGCCTGCCAGGCGACCTCTACCATCAGCCGGTCTCCCGCCGCCTTGATCGCCTGAAGCCAGGCTTCCGGCACCTGCCGCCCGTCGTCGAGCAGCGGATGATCCGGGCGCCTGTTGTTGAAGCGGGCGAAAAGAAGGAAGTTGCCGAAGGCAGGCTCGTCGATGAACATCGGTCGGTGGAGGGCCGGGCGGGTGAAGAACCTGACCACCTCGTCGCCGTAGCGGCGGAACTGATAGGGGCAGGAGGCGGGCGGGCTGGCGAGCTGCGCGTCGCTCGGGTCCGGCGTGCCGAGCCAATATTCGAGCAGGGCGGGCCAGGTCGGCTTCACGTAGAGCAGCCGCCGCCCTTCCAGCCCGCGGCGAACCTCTTCGGGCA
>JASLBD010000023.1 GCA_030146745.1 Allosphingosinicella sp.
ACCACGCGACGGGCGAAGAGATGCCTGCTCCCCCGGACGCGCCTCCGCCTCCGGGTGCGCTGTCGGGCCCGGCTCACGCCGCCGACGCGGTCTTCGGCCGCGAGGCGATGGCCGAGGCGCGCGAGGAGCTTCGCAAGGAGCATGGGTCGATCGTCACCTCCAAGGTGATGCTCGACCAGGTCGAGGCGCGGATCAGGAAGGGCCGCGACGGCCACCTCGTCGAGGGCGAGGCTTGGTACGGCGGCGACATCAACAAGCTCTGGCTGAAGACCGAGATCGAGGGCGAGTTCGGCCGTAGTCCCGAGCATGCCGAGGTCCAGGCACTTTGGAGCCGGGCCATCAACCCGTGGTGGAATCTGCAGGCTGGCGTTCGCTACGACTTCCGGCCGGATCCCGAGCGTGCGCACCTGGTGCTCGGGATCGAAGGGCTGGCACCCTACTGGTTCGAGATCGATGCCTCGGCGTTCATCTCTCACAAGGGCGACGTCACCGCCCGCATCGAGGCCGCGTACGACCAGCGACTGACCCAGAAGCTGATCCTCCAGCCGCGGATGGAGTTCGACCTCGCCGCCCAGGATGTGCCCCACCTAGGAATCGGCTCGGGCCTCTCCATCGCCGAGCTCGGGCTTCGCCTCCGCTACGAGATCGTGCCCGAGTTCGCGCCCTATGTCGGCGTCGCTTACGAGCGCGCCTTCGGCGACACCGCCGACTTCCGTCGCGCCGCCGGCGACCGGGCCGGAGGCTTGAACTTCCTGGTGGGAGTGAGGGCATGGTTCTGACCCGCCTGGCGGCGCTGATCGCGCTGTGGCTGGCCGCCCTTGCCCTCTGCGTGTCGCCGGCAGGTGCCCACAAGAAGGAGAGGCATGCTCCGCCGGCGACGGGCCAGCAGGGGTCGAATCCGGGGGCTGCAAGGGCGACGGACGCCCCCATGGCCGGCCACGACATGAGTGGCATGATGGAGAAGATGGACTCGGACCGCGCCGAAATGTCGACGCTGGAGCGGTTCGGCGACTGGCTGGGCCGGCTCCACCCCATCATCATCCACTTCCCGCTGGCGTTCTTCCCGGCCGCCTTGTTCACGGCCGTCGTCGGCAGGAAGCGTCCCGCTTATGCCAAGCCGGTGCAATTTCTGGTGGTGGCCGGCGGTCTCATCGCTCCGGTTGCGATGGTGCTGGGCTGGCTCACCGGCGGGCTGACCCTGACGGACACCGATCCGCTGCTTCGCGTCCACCGCTGGCTCGGGACCGCCATTGGCTTCTCCGGGCTCGCACTGGCGGTCTGGGCCTGGAAGCGGCCCGAGGACGACCGCGGGCCGAGCATGATCGCGGCGCTCGCCGCAATCACGACCGCGATAGTCGTCCAAGGCTGGTTCGGCGGCGCGCTCGTCCACGGCATCGACCACATGGACTGGTGAAATTGATTTTGAGCTTGGTTGGATGAAGGAGAGAATGATGAAGACGATGTCGAAACTGGGCCTGGGCGCCGCGCTGCTGACCCTGGTCGCGGGCTGCGGCAGCGAGGCTCCATCCCACGATAATCATGCAGCAGCGAATGAGCAGAACATCATCGACAACGGCATGATCGTGGATCCGGAGATCCCGAACACGGCTGTCCAGGCAAACGCCGCCGTCGCGCCGGAACTGGCGGTCGAGCCCGCGGTCACGAAGGAACCGGCAGCGGTGGAGGTCGCGCCCGTGCCGCCGGCGGCTCCCAAGACCCCGCCGAAAGCGAAGGCCGAGGCCCCGAAGGCGGCTCCCAAGGCGGCGCCGAAGCCTGAGCCCTCCCCGCCGGCGAAAGCGGAGTGCTTGCCGGAGCACCGGGCGGCAGGCCACTGCTGATGTTCCAGTGAACGGCAGCCCGGAGCCCGTAAGGCGGTCCTGGGCTGCGTTGATGCGGCACGTTCGGAGCTTCAGGTTGGCGGTATCGGCACCCTTGCTGGCGAGACGGACTCATAAGTGGCTGGCGCTCTTTGTCGGGCTCCAGGCGCTGATCTGGACCCTGACCGGCCTCTACATGACGGTCGTCCACATCGACATCATCCACGGCGACCATTTCATCCGCCACGCCGCCGCACGCCCGATCGATCCGGCAAGGCTGATCGACCCGCTCGCGGCGGCGCGATCGGTGCCCGGGGCGGAGGGCGTGCGGCTTCACTGGCTGCTCGACCGGCCGACCTACATCGTCTCCAGGAAGGGAGGAGCCTCCCTGGTCGACGCAACCACGGGCGAAAGGCTTCCGCCGCCGTCGGCGGCGCAGATCCGGCAGCTTGCCGATCTCTGGTTCACCGGCGAGGAGCGGCTGGTCAGGGTCGCGCTCATCGACAAGATTCCCGGCGAGATCAGGGGCAGAAAGCCGCCTTTGTGGCGGGCGGACTTCGACGGCTGGAACAAGCCGACGCTCTATTTCTCGCCCCAGACTGGGGAGTTGGTGTCTCGCCGGCACGAGCTCTGGCGGGTCTTCGACTTCGCCTGGATGCTCCACATCATGGACTATGAGACGCGCGACAATGTGAACAACCCGCTGCTTCGGGTCTTCACATGGGCCGCCGCCCTGATGGCCCTCTCGGGCGCCTGGCTGCTCGTCTACAGCTTCCCCCGCCGCAAGCGCCGGAAAGCGCGCGCATGAGTTTCTCGGCCCCTCTTCTGCGCCGGATCCATAAGTGGATTGGCCTCGTGCTCGGGCTGCAGTTCGTCATCTGGACGGTGAGCGGGGCAACCATGGCGCTTCTCGACATGGACACGGTCGCGGGAGGCAAGGCGCGCACTGCCGCGGCGTCACCGGCATTGCCGGTCGGAGGCCCGGCATGGCCTCAGGTTCAGCGGTCCCTTACCGGCCAGTCAGTCAGCGGCGTGGCGGTCCGACCGCTCCTGGACCGTCAGGTCATCGAGGTGGCGACTCCGGCCGGCGTGCGACTCTTCGACGCTCACGACGGCCGCCCCATACGGGTGGACGGGCGACTTGCAAGGAAAGTGGCTGAGGCGAGCTACGCCGGCGGCGGTAGCAGGGTCTCGTCCGTAGTGCCGCTACGGCAGCTCGAGCTGGCCGTGAGGGAGCACAAGCTGCCGATCTGGCGCGTGGATTTCGCCGACTATGCGAACAGCAGCTTCTACGTCTCCGGTGAGACGGGCAAGCTGCTTGAGCGCCGCAACGACACCTGGAGGATCTGGGACTTCGCCTGGATGCTCCACAATATGGACTATGTGAACCGCACCAGCTTCAATCACCCGCTGATCGTCGTGATGGCGTTCGGCATCATCTGGCTTGCGATCACCGGCTTCTGGTTGCTCTTCAGAACAAAGTGGAAGCCGGATTTGCGACGATTCCGCCGGCTTCGCCGAAGGCACCCGGACGCACGTTGATCGGCAAAAGGCCCGTCAGGTCAGCCGGTGATTGGCCGAGATGAACCTGCCCTCGGTGCTCATGATGACGTAGAGCACCCGCTTGGCGCGGTTACGTTCGGCAAGGTTCTGGAAGGTGACGACCCACTGTTGGGCGCCGCTGCGGGTGCGCAGCTCGCTTTTCACGACCTTAGCCTTCAACCAGCTCACCGGCAGTTTCGCCTGGGTGACGAGCTTGACCACCGACTCCTGCGCGATCTCGGTGCTCGGACGACGCTCTGAGCGGTATTGATCGTCGTGGCCGCCCGGATGAGCGATACTGGGGGCGGTGAGGCTGCCGACGGTAGCGGCGAGTGCGACGAGGGCGAGGCGCATGCTAATCCCCTGAGAAGACTAATGATCCGTTAGTCGGACGGCGATGAATGGGCCGTGAGCCTATCTCCCGACCTTGGCGAACTTCTGGAACGTGCCGGTGGCGCTGACCGTGACGGTCACCGGCGAGTTGGTGTTATTGCGCCAGTACCAGCCGTGGGTCCCGTTGAAGGGGGCGCGGAACTTGCCCTTCGCGCCGGCGGAGCTTCCTTTCTCGAAGCTGGTGAAATCGTCGCCTTTGGCTGAGATCGGCTCGCCGTGCAGCTCGAATCGGATCACTGGACCGCCCGTCGACCAGTCGTAGGTGAACTCGTCCCCGGCGTTCATCGTCGCCTTGACCTCTTCGCCTTGGCCGGGTGCGAGGGTGAGCTGGACTCGGCCCACCGACCCGCCGGCGGCTTGGGCAGCAGCGGCGGGTTTCTCGTCCAGGAGGATATCCCCGTTGTCTGTCGCCGCCGTCCCAGTTGCGGGCGCGGCCTCGGCTTCGGGCGCCGCCGCCGCATCCCGCTTCATCTCGCCCATGGGAGTGAGACCGAGGACCCGCCCGATGCCGGTCGGATCGACGCCATATTCGGCAGGGAGCACCGTCGTCACCAGCGCGACGGCCGCGACCCCTGCGGCGATGAGGGTGGCGCGGTTGAGTTGCTGTTTGGAGGGGAGCTCATCGATGGCGGGGGCGTGGATCTGCTCTTCCATGTCTCTAAGCTCCTTCGAGAACGAAATAACCGGCCAGCTGGTAGCCGAAGAGGATGAAGCCGGCCGTCATCAGGACGGCATTGGCGGTGAAGGCGTGGCGGCGGAAGCTGGAAGTCCAGCGCCAGTAGCCCATGGCGATCAGGATGGCGCCCAAGGCCAGCATCTGACCGATCTCCACGCCGACGTTGAAGGCGATGAGGTTGGGGATGAGGCCGTCTTGCGACAGCGAGAACTCCTGGAGCTTCGTCGCCAGGCCGAAGCCGTGGAAGAAGCCGAAGATGAGCACCGCCGCCTTGGTGTTCGGCCGGACCCCGAACCAGCGCTCGTAGGCGCGCATGTTGTCGAGCGCCTTGTAGACCACGGAGAGGCCGATAATGGCGTCGACGAGGTGGGAGCTGACGTTGGTGCCGAGGAGCACGCCGGCGAGAAGCGTGGTGCTGTGGCCGATCGCGAACAGCGTCACGTAGGTCGCGACGTGCTTCATCCGGTAGAGGAAGAAGATGACCCCGAAGAGGAAGAGCAAGTGGTCGTAGCCGGTGACCATGTGCTTGGCGCCGAGGTAGAGGAAGGCGCCGATCTGAGGGCCGCTGGTCTGCTCGATATAGCCCTTGTCGCCCTCGGCGACGCCGTGCGCGAGCGCGTCGGCTGCGCCCAGCGCGGCAAAGATCAGCATGCCGAGCAGCAGGATCAGCCGTCGCATACGGACATCCGGGGCTGGCCA
>JASLBD010000187.1 GCA_030146745.1 Allosphingosinicella sp.
AGCTCGAAGCCGCGGGCCTCGTCTGGCGGACATGAGGCACGTCTTGAGGCTTCAGGTCGGGCCGGTTTCCTTCCGGATCGGCTCCGAGTGGCGCCAGCCGGTCGCGCAGCTGCGGCGGCTCTATGCGGGCTATCCCGAGCCCGACGGAGTCTGCGACTTCACCGTCCGACTCGAGGCGGAGCGGGTGTGGCGCCGGTGGCTGCGCCCTTCGGTGGCGATTCGCGGGGATTATGTGCTTCCCGACGCGGCGCCGCTGCCGCTGGCGCTGGGGCTGCTCGCCGCCGAGATGGGCATGAACCTGCAGATGGCCCTCGGGCAGAAGAGGTTCCTTCTGCTCCACGCCGCGAGCGTCGAGCGGGACGGGCGGGCGCTGCTTCTGACCGGTCATTCGGGGGCCGGAAAATCGACCCTGGGCGCGTTGCTGGGCGAACGCGGCTGGCGCTTCATGGGGGATGAGTTCGCGCTTCTCGACCTCGAGGACGGCCGGCTCCGCCCCTTCCCCCGGGCGGTCAGCCTCAAGAACGAATCCCTCGGCCTGTTCGACGGGGTGGATCCGGCCCGGCTCGGCCCGGTGCTCACCGGCACGCCCAAGGGCACGGTCCGCCACCTTCGCCCCAATTGCGAGGCGGTGGAGCGGATGGGCGAGCCGGCGAAGCCGGTGATGATCGTCTTCCCGCGCTTCGGCCGCGATCTCGAGCCTATCGTGCGCGAGGTCGGCGCGGCGGAAGCCTTCATGCGGCTCACCCAGGCCTCGACCAATTACGTCGCTTTGGGAGAGCGCGGGTTCGACGCCCTGATCCGCTTCGTCGGCGCACTGCCATCCCGGGCGATCGACTATGCCGACACCGGCCAGGCGGAAGAGCTGGTCGAAACCTTGTGGCGGAGCGCATGAGGGATTCGACCCGGCTGGTCCGGCTGCTCGCCGATCCCGCTCGCGCCGGGCGGGTGAAGGACTGGACGTCCCTGATCGCGGCGGCGCGCGCCGAATCGCTGATCGGAAGCCTCGCCTGGCGGCTTGAGGGAATGGCGTTGCCCCCGCGGGCGGAGGCCCTGCTCGAGGCCGCCCGCCGCGACGGCGAGGCCGCCCGGGTCCAGGCCCTGTGGGAGGCGGAGATGGCCCGGCGGGCGCTGGCGCCGCTGGGAGTCCCGATCATCCTGCTCAAGGGCACGGCCTATGCCGCCGCCGGCCTCGAGGCGGGGCTCGGCCGGTCGATCGGAGACCTCGACATCCTGGTCCCGCGTGCCGCCCTCGCCGACGTCGAGCGCGCCCTCCTCGCCGCCGGCTGGGAATGGGTGAAGGAGGACAGTTACGACGACCAATATTATCGCCGCTGGATGCACGAGCTGCCGCCGCTCATCCACCGCGAGCGCGACCGGATGATCGACGTCCACCACGCCATATTGCCGCTGACCGCCCGCCCGAAACCCGACATGGAGGCGATGATCGCGGCTCGGGTGCCGCTCGCCGGCGGCCTGTCCGTCCTCTCGCCGCCGGACATGATCGTTCACTCCGCCGCGCATTTGTTCGCCGACGGCGACCTGGCCGGGGGGCTGCGCAACCTGTGGGACATCGACCGGCTGCTGCGGCAGTTTGGTGAGCGCGACTCCGACTTCCTTCCGACACTGTGGCGCAGAGCGGAGCAACATGGCCTGCTTGCAGCGGTCGCCCGAGCGGCCCGTCTGGCCCACAATATCTACGAAACGCCAATTCGGTGCCAGGCACCGAAGTCCAAGTCCTTGGTTTTAGGGGGCTCGCGAAAGGAGAGATTCGGATATCGAATCGCGGCCACCGACCGGCTTCACATCCGCCGGCTGCTCGCGCGCGACGGCTGGGGCCGGGCGAGGCGGCCGCTCACCCGCCTCGCCTTCTACGTTCGCTCGCACTGGCTGCGGATGCCGCCGATGATGCTGGCCCGGCACCTCTGGGTCAAGGCTCGAAAGACCAGGCGCTAGGGTCCGGACTCAATAAGGATCGCACCTTGGGTCGGAAAAATCGTCATCCCGGACTTGATCCCGGATCCATGAACTCGACAATCGCCGGAAGGGGCGCGGCTGGATCGCTTCGTTCTCCAAGAACGGTGTTCATGGATCCCGACCTTCGTCGGGATCACGCTGGAATCCCTCGGAAACTTCAGAAGCTTATTGAGTCCGGACCCTAGGCGCTAGCCCCCTCGAGCGGCTTCCAGCCGAGCTCCTCGAAGGGCGGGCTGTAGCCGCGCCGGCGATATTGCTGCTCGGGAATGTCGAAGGCGACGCTCCGGTCGACCACCCGCGCCGTATCGGGCGATCCGCTCTCGCCGCGAGTCCTGTAGGTACCCTTGCCGTCCATGAAGCCTCCTGATTTGGGTTAATCCTACACCATGGCGTCGCCCGCGGCGATTGTATTCGTCGCAACGGGTTAGAGCCGGTCGAGCGCCGCCATCAGCTCGCCGTAGCGGTCGATCACGGCGTCCCCAGCGCCTCCACCGGCCGGTCGGAGAGCCGAAGCTGACCGCGACGAACGGCGGTCCGGCGGCGCGGGCGGTGTCGGCGTCGGTGATCGAATCCCCCACGAAGGCGGCGCGGCCGCCGCCGGCGCGGGCGATCGCCTCGAGCAAGGGCGCCGGATCGGGCTTGCGCACCGGCAGGGTGTCGCCGCCGACGACCGAGTCGAAGCGGCCCTGCCAGTCGAGTGCGCCCAGCAGCTTCAAGGTCACGGCGAAGGCTATGACGTTGAACGGGAAGGCGGACATGGCGCGGCGCTTTCGCCGGCTTGCTATGGAAATGGCAAGCTTTCCGTGCGATTGGCCGCGCCATGAGCAGGCGCGTGGCCGCCGTGATCCTTGCCGCCGGCAAGGGGACGCGGAT
>JASLBD010000191.1 GCA_030146745.1 Allosphingosinicella sp.
CTTCGAGCTCGCCACAGGGCGGGCGCGGGCGGCAAGGTCCTGGACGATGCGGCCGACGGCGAGCTCGATGCCGCGCTTCAGGTCCATCGGATTGGCGCCGGCGGCGACCGACTTCATGCCTTCGTGGACGATCGCCTGGGCAATCACGGTGGCGGTGGTGGTGCCGTCGCCGGCATGGTCGGAGGTGCGCGAGGCGACGACCCGCATCATCTGGGCGCCCATGTTGGCGAACTTGTCGGTGAACTCGATCTCCTTCGCGACGGTGACTCCGTCCTTGGTGATCCGGGGCGGTCCCCAGCCCTTGTCGATGAGGACGTTGCGGCCCCTCGGCCCGAGGGTCACCTTGACCGCGTCGGCCAGCATATCGACCCCGCGAACGATCCCTTCGCGGGCGTCGCGCGCGAAACGCACATCTTTGGCTGCCATGATTTTCGTCTCACTGTCGGAGGTACGCTGAGGCGCTACGGCAGCGGGAAAGGCGAGCTTAGCACTGTATGGGCGAGAGTGCTAACCTAAACCCCTCTCCCGCGGAAAGCGGGAGAGGAACCGGGGCGCTCAGGCCGCCGTCCAGCCTCCGTCCATGCTGAGATTGGCGCCCGTGATCGCCGCCGCTTCGTCGCGGCACAGGAACAGGGCGAGCGCCGCGACCTGGTCGACGGTGACGAACTTCTTGGTCGGCTGGGCGGCGAGGAGGACGTCGTTCATCACCTGCTCGCGGGTGAGGCCGCGGGCCTTCATCGTGTCGGGGATCTGGTTCTCGACGAGCGGGGTCCAGACGTAGCCGGGGCTGATGCAGTTGACGGTGACTCCCGCCGTCGCCGTCTCAAGTGCGACCGCTTTGGTGAGGCCGGCGATGGCGTGCTTGGAGGCGACATAGGGGGCCTTGTTCGGGCTTGCCACCAGGCTGTGGGCGGAGGCGGTGTTGACGATCCGGCCCCAGCCCTTGGCCTTCATTCCGGGCAGAGCCAGGCGGACGGTGTGGAAGGCGGCGCTCAGGTTGAGTGCGATGAGAAGGTCCCATTTGGCGACCGGGAATTCGTCGATCGGAGCGACGTGCTGCATCCCGGCATTGTTGACGAGGATGTCGACCGGGCCGGCCTCGGCCATCATCGCCTCGATCGCCTCGGGCTTCGTCAGGTCGGCGTCGCTGTAGCCGGCGCCGAGCTCGTCCCTGAGCTTCTCGATCCCGGCCGGATCGCCGAAGCCGTTCAGGGTGACCCGGGCGCCCTCGGCGGCGAGCGCGCGGGCGACGGCGAGGCCGATCCCGGAGGTTGAGCCGGTGACGAGGGCTGTCTTGCCTGTGAGGAACATGGATGCACTCCGGGTCGGAAGGGGAAGGTCGTCACCCCGGACTTGATCCGGGGTCCATGAACTCGGTCGGACGAGGCTTCGCACGGCGATGTTCGTGGATTCCGGCTTTCGCCGGAATGACGGCTCCTTCCTACCTCGGACCGCCCTTTGCAACCTTGGGCGGCGGCGAAGCATTGTCCGGCCGCAACAGGGAGAGCGGTATGCGTCTTGGAGGGTATCGGACCAGCGGCAATGTTCGCGATCAGGGGCAGGGCGGGGGAGGCTTCGGCGGCGGCGGCGGCGGCGGCGGCTGCCTGTTCGCGCTTCTGCCGATGGTGCTCAGCCGCTTCGGGATCGGCGGAGTGCTCATCCTCCTGCTCGGCTATTGCGCGCTCAGCTACATGGGCGGCGGCGGCGGGCTGGGCCTAGGCGGTCCGGGAACCAACGTGGCGCCGCACCGGCAGGGGTCGGGCGCCACCAACGACGCCGCCGAGGCCTGCGCCGCCGACGAGCCCGCCAAGCGCTTTTCCTGCCAGGTGCTCGCCAACACCGAGGACAGCTGGACGAAGCTGTTCGCCGCCAAGGGTCAGCGCTATCAGCCCGCCGGAATGGACTTTTACGGCGGCGGCGGGAATTCGGGCTGCGGTGCCGCCCAATCGGCCATGGGACCCTTCTACTGCCCGACCGACAACAAGATTTATCTCGACACCAGCTTCTTCGAGGAGATGCAGACGAAGCTCGGCGCCTCCGGCGATTTCGCCCAGGCCTATGTCATCGCCCACGAGGTCGGGCACCACATCCAGAACCTGACCGGAGTGCTCGAGCAGGCCTCCGCGCAGCAGCGCCGCGTGTCGAGCCGGGAAGGCAATGCGATCCAGGTCCGGGTCGAGCTTCAGGCCGATTGTTATGCCGGCGTGTGGGCGGCCCATGCCAAGGACGAGCGGGGCCGCACCGCAATGGAGCCGGGCGACCTCGAGGAGGGGCTTCGCGCCGCCCAGGCGATCGGCGACGACACCCTTCAGCGCAAGAGCCAGGGGCGGGTGGTGCCGGAAGCCTTCACCCATGGCAGCGCCGCTCAGCGAATGGCCTGGCTCCGCCGCGGATTCGAGAGCGGCGATCCGGCCGTCTGCGATACGTTCAGCGGAGCGGTTTGACTTAATTCCTCCCCGACATTTGTCGGGGAGGGGGACCGCGCGAAGCGCGGTGGAGGGGTCTTCTGAGTCGGGAAGGCCCCTCCACCATGCTTCGCATGGTCCCCCTCCCCGCGAAATCGCGGGGAGGATTTTATGTCCGCAAGAACGCCCTGATCCACGCCCCCACCAGCGCCTGGTCGTTGGGCCGGTCGAGCGAGGCGATGGCGGCGTCGGGATCCGGGACCCGGGCGCGGCGGTGCTCGATCAGCGCCTGGGCGTAACCGGGCTGGAACTCGGGGTG
>JASLBD010000192.1 GCA_030146745.1 Allosphingosinicella sp.
GACCTCGACTCCGACGGGGAGCCCCGCGGCCATGGTGACGAACTTGGCGCTGGCGCGGGCATGGAGGCCGCGCTTGTTCTTCATCTCGACCGTCCGGCTGGCCACGCTCAGACGGTCTCCCCGAGAATCTCCGAAGCGACCGAGATATATTTGCGCCCGGCCTCGCGGGCGGCGGCGACCGCGGCCCTGACGTCGAGCAGCTTGCGGGCGCCCTCGAGCCGGATCAGCATCGGCAGGTTGACCCCGGCGATGACCTCGATCTTCTCCGACTTCATCAGCGAGATTGCGAGGTTGGAGGGCGTGCCGCCGAACAGGTCGGTGAGGATGATGACCCCGCTGCCGTCGTCGACCTTGGCGATCGCCTCGGCGATGTCGTTGCGGCGGCCCTCCATGTCGTCCTCGGGGCCGATGCAGATCGCCTCGATCCGCTCCTGCGGCCCGACCACATGCTCCATCGCCCGAACGAACTCAGCCGCCAGCCGGCCGTGGGTCACCAAAACCAGACCAATCATCAGACTTCCCAATCCTGCGGCTTGCCCCCGCCGCCGCCGCCTTCGACCCCCTCGCGTGGCGGCGAGGCGAGGTCGCGATGCTCGAGAGTGGGCGAAAATCCCGCCTCGCGCAACCGGGCAGCGACGCGCTCCGCGACGTGGACCGAGCGGTGTCTTCCCCCGGTACAGCCGAACGCCATCGTCACATAAGACTTTCCTTCGGCGCCGTAGCGTGGAAGCAGGGTAAGGATCAGATCCTCCATCTTCGCGAGCGCCTCGTCATAGGCCTCGTCGCCGGCGACATAGTCGCCCACCGCGGCATCGAGGCCGGTGAGATCGCGGAGCGAGTCGATCCAATAGGGATTCCTGAGGAACCTCAAGTCGAAGACGTTGTCGGCATTGCGCGGAATGCCTCGGGCGAAGCCGAACGACATGACCGAAAGGGTGGGCGCGATCGCCCCCGAGCTGAAGCGCTGGCGGATCTGCTGCTGGAGCGCGTTGGGCGCGGTGTCGGTGGTGTCAACGACATGGTCCGCCCATCGCCTCAGCGGCTCCATCAGCTCGCGCTCAGCGGCGATGCCGTCGGTGGCCGGGCGGTCGGGGGCGAGCGGGTGGCGCCGTCGTGTCTCCGAATAGCGGCGAAGCAGCTCCGATCCGGCGCAGTCGAAATAGAGCGTTTCGACGGGCACCCTCTGCTCGCTGGCGAGCGCCTTGATCTGCTGGACGATTCGCTTGGCGTCGAAGTCGCGGGTGCGGCTGTCGACTCCGATGGCGAGCGGCCGCCGCCGCCGCCGCTTGTTGCCCTTGCCGAGCGGAGTCTCGAGCAAATCCTCGAGCAGCGACAAGGGCAGGTTGTCGACCACCTCCCAGCCAAGGTCCTCGAGCGTCCTCAACGCCGTCGACTTGCCGGCGCCGGACAGGCCGGTGACGAGCAGGATACGCTGCGGGGCCGCGCCGGCGGTCAAAGGGGAAGTCCGAAATGCACGAGCGCATATTCTAGCTTGAGCGCGGCCGACGGCTCAAGCGCCGCGAGCGCGACGAACGGGATATCCGCCCCGGCGAGCCCGATCGTCGCAGGTTCCGGCAGCCGCTCCGGGGTCGCGCCGAGGTCGGCATAAAGGCAGACCGGAACGTCCGCCGCCGGTGGCAGCGCGACGATCCCCACGCCTCTCAGCTCGATCTTGCCGGCGATTGCCGCCGGGGCCCGAGCCAGGAGAGTCTCGCCGACTCGGCGCAGCTCGGTATAATCGTCGCTGACCAGCTCCGCGCCGCGGTCGATCAGACGCAGGGCCAGGTCCGACTTGCCCGTGCCCGACCCTCCCGCGAGCAGGACCCCGCGGCCGCCGATCGCCACGCAGGACGCATGGACCGTCTGGTCGGCAGGCAGGCTCATTCGGACGGCGCCTCGGGGAAATGCATGACGAACCGGGCGCCGCTCTGGCCGTCGTGGCGGCTTTCCACCTCGATCCGCCCGTCATGGCCGTCGACCGTCGCCTTCGCGATGGCGAGGCCGAGGCCGGAATGGCGGCCGAAGCCGTCCGCCTCCGGCCGGACGCTGTGGAAGCGGTGGAAGATCGACGTCCGCGCTTCCTCGGGCACGCCCGGCCCCTGGTCTTCGACCGCGATCACGACCTCGCCGCCGAACCGGGCCGCGCCGATCTCGACCAGGCCGTCCGGCGGCGAGAAGGAAATGGCGTTGTCGACGATGTTGTCGATCGCCCGCGCCAGCCGCGATTCGTCTCCGAGCACGACCGCGCTTCCGACCCTCGGCCGGGCGAAGGCGAGCCGGACCTGCCGCTCGGCCGCCCGCGGACGCCACAGGTCGAGCAGGGATTCGAGTAGGTGCCCGAGGTCGACCGGTTCGAAGCGGGCCCGGCTCAGCTCCGCATCGAGCCTCGACACTTCGGCGATATCGACGATCAGCCGGTCGAGGCGGACCACGTCGCTTCGAACGATTTCGAGGAGCTGCCGCCGGAGCTCCGGATCCTCGATCTTGTCGAGGCTGTCGACGGCCGAGCGGAGCGAGGCGAGGGGGTTCTTGAGCTCATGGGTGACGTCGGCTGCGAAAGCCTCGGTGGCGTCGATCCGGTACCGCAGCGACTGAGTCATGTCGCTCAGCGCCCGAGCGAGCAGGCCGATCTCGTCGCGGCGGGCGGGGAGGGTAGGGACGGAGACTTCGCGGGCACGGCCGAGCCGGACCTGGTGGGCGGCGCGGGCAAGGCGGCGAAGCGGCAGGGCGATGGTCCTGGCCAGGAAGCGCGAGAGCAGGACCGACATGATCAGGGTGACGAGCACCACGATCAGCAACGTGCGTCGCTCGTCGCGAACGATGCTCCTGATGTCGCGCGCGTTGCGGGTGAGGAGAAGGACTTCGTCCGAGGCCGGTATTCTGGAGGCGGCGGAGATGAACAGGGTCCCTTCCGGCGCCCGGCGCAGCATATTGGTCGCGCGCGGCGCTCGCGAAGCCGCGACCGCTTCGCTCCAGCCTTCGAGCCGCTCCGGCTCAGGCAGGGTCAGAGGCAAGGCCGGCGGCTTGCCGGCGACGGCGTCGAACAGGTTGTCGAGCAGCCGGGCCGCGTTCTTGCGCCAGGGTTCTTTCGCCGGATCGCGCAGCTCGTAGGTCGGCGGCGCACCGTGCCAGCTGTCCATTCGCAGCGCGCCGTCGGGACCGAACACGCGCAGCCGGGTGCGTGAGCGCGCGCCGAGGCGATGAAGCAGCGCCGTCTTCTCGCCCGGCTCGGCCAGCGCGAGCGAATCCGCGATGATCCCTACCTGGGTCTCGGCCCCGGTCACCGCGCCCGCGGTCAGACGGCCCCGGAAGCTGTCCAGATAGAAGATGCTTCCGGTAAACACGGCGAGGGCGAAGACGTTCACGGCGAGGATGCGGTGGAGGAGCGTCCAGCGTCCCGACCATCTGAGGTCTAGGTCCTTCTCGTCATTCCTCGGCAAAACGGTAGCCCACGCCGTAGAGCGTCTCGATCCCCTTGAACTCGGGATCCGCCGCCCGGAACTTGCGCCTCAGCCGCTTGATGTGGCTGTCGATGGTCCGGTCGTCGACATAGATGTCGTCCTGATAGGCCACGTCCATCAGCTGGTTGCGCGATTTGACCACGCCGGGCCGCTGCGCCAGCGCCTCGAGGATCATGAATTCGGTCACCGTAAGCGTGACGTCGCGCCCGTCCCACGACACCCGGTGCCGTGCCGGGTCCATCCGCAGCCGACCGCGAACGATCTGCGGAGTCTCCGTCTCCTGCTCCCCCTCCTCCACCGGCGCCGCCCGCGCCTCCGCGCGGCGAAGGATCGCGCGGATGCGGGCGATGAGGAGTCTTTGGCTGAACGGTTTCGTGACATAGTCGTCCGCGCCGAGCGCGAGGCCGAGCGCCTCGTCGATCTCCTCGTCCTTCGAGGTGAGGAATATCACCGGCAGGTCGAGCCGTTCGCGCAGGCGGCGGAGCAGCTCCATCCCGTCCATCCTCGGCATCTTGACGTCGAGCACGGCCAGATCGGGCGGATTGTCGACCAGCGCCTTCAAGGCCGCCTCGCCGTCCGAATAGACCCGGGTCGCGAAGCCCTCGGCCTGGAGCGCGATCGACACCGAGGTCAAGATGTTGCGGTCGTCGTCGACCAGGGCGATGGTGACCGGCATCCGCGCTGCTTAGCCCGAGCCCTCCCGGGGCGCTACCCTTTCAGGGCACGGGGCCTTTGACGAAACCGACCCGCTCCGATATGCGCGGCCCGACAAGGAGGACGGCGCCTTGCCGCCCGTTTCGTCATATAATTCAAGGGAGATCGCCGTGGCCAATCGCGTGCCGGCAAAGGGGCTGGGTTTAAGCACCGGAGCCGAGCTTCACTGGAACCTCATGACCCCGCAGCTGGTCGAGCAGGCCGTTCGCCGCGGCGAGGGGATGCTCGCCAAGGACGGCCCGCTGGTCGTGCGCACCGGCAAGCATACCGGCCGCTCCGCCAACGACAAGTTCATCGTCCGCGACGCCGAGACCGAATCCACCATCTGGTGGGACAATAACAAGTCGATGACGTCCGACCATTTCGCGGCGCTCAAGGCCGATTTCCTCGCCGCTCTCGAGCAGAAGGAGACGCTCTTCGTCGCCGACCTGTTCGGAGGCTCGCAGCCCGAGCATCGGGTGCGGGTGCGGGTCATCAACGAGCTCGCCTGGCACAACCTCTTCATCCGAACCCTTCTGGTGCGCCCCGAGACGTCCGAGCTTGAAGGCTTCGAGCCCGAATTCACCATCATCGACCTGCCCGGCTTCCGAGCCGACCCGGCCCGCCACGGCACCCGCTCCGAGACGGTGATCGCGGTCAACCTGACCGAGCGGATGATCCTGATCGGCGGCACGGCCTATGCCGGCGAGATGAAGAAATCCGTCTTCGGGATCCTCAATTACCTGCTCCCGGTCGAGGGCGTGATGCCGATGCATTGCTCGGCGAACATCGGCCCCAAAGGCGACACCGCCGTCTTCTTCGGCCTTTCCGGCACCGGCAAGACGACGCTCAGCGCCGACGCCAGCCGCACGCTCATCGGCGACGACGAGCATGGCTGGTCCGACACCGCCGTGTTCAACTTCGAGGGCGGCTGCTACGCCAAGATGATCCGACTCTCGCCCGAGGCCGAGCCGGAAATCCACGCGACGACGAAGCGCTTCGGAACCGTGCTCGAGAATGTCGTCATCGACGAGGAGACGCGCGAGCTCGACTTCGACGACAACCGGCATGCCGAGAATACGCGGGGCGCCTATCCGATCGATTTCATTCCCAACAGCTCGGCCGACAATCTCGGGCCCGTCCCCAGGAACATCGTCATGCTGACCGCGGACGCGTTCGGAGTCCTGCCCCCGATCGCTCGGCTGACGCCCGACCAGGCCATGTACCATTTCCTGTCCGGCTACACCGCCAAGGTCGCCGGCACCGAGATCGGAGTGACCGAGCCCGAGGCGACCTTCTCGACCTGCTTCGGAGCGCCCTTCATGCCGCGCCATCCCAGCGTCTACGGCAACCTCCTCAAGGAGCGGATCGCCAAAGGCGGAGTGTCGTGCTGGCTGGTCAACACCGGCTGGACCGGAGGCAAATACGGCGTCGGCCAGCGCATGCCGATCAAGGCGACCCGGGCGCTCCTCAACGCCGCGCTCGACGGCTCGCTCAACCATGTCGAGTTCCGCACCGACGAGAATTTCGGCTTCGAGGTTCCGGTCAGCGTTCCGGGCGTCGACCCGGCGATCCTCAACCCGCGCGACACCTGGGCCGACAAGGGCGATTACGACGCCACCGCGGCGAAGCTGGTCAAGCTCTTCATCGACAATTTCGCCAAGTTCGAGGCGCACGTGGACGCGGGCGTCCGCGACGCCGCGCCGCGCCGGCAACAGGCCCAAACGGAGCCCACCCAGACGGCCGCCTGACGCCACATTTCCCTCTCCCCGACGGGGAGAGTGGGAAGAAAGCCCGGACAAGGGCGCGTCGGCCAAGGCCGGCGCGCCCTTTTTCTATTTTCGTCATGCCGGACCTGATCCGGCATCCACCTTCGTTCACGATCGAGCGGGAAGAAGGTGGATCCCGGATCAAGTCCGGGATGACGGTCACGGAGGAATATCATGACCGACAGGTACGAACCGCGTCTCTTCCCGGACTCCGCCGCGATCCGCCATGTCGGCAAGGGCCTGCTCGCCCGCTCGCTGCGCCGCGAGGAATGGACCCACGAGGCTCACATCGCCGCCTGCTGCTGGCTGACGGTGGAGCGCCCCGACATAAGCCCCGAGCGCGAGCTGCCCGGCCTCATCCGCCGCTTCAACGAGAGCGTCGGCGGGGTGAACAGCGATACGGAGGGCTATCACGAGACGATCACCCAGTGCTTCGTCCGCGCGGTTCGGGTGTATCTGGCGCGGGTCGATCCGGCGCTGCCGCTGGTCGCGAAGGTCAACGGGCTCCTCGCATCCGAAGAGGGACGGCGCGACTGGCCCTTGCGCTTCTACGACCCGAAGACCCTGTTCTCGAGGGAGGCGCGGCTGGGGTGGGTGGAACCGGATCTGGCGCCGCTGCCGGAGCCTGGCGGGAAGCGCAGGTGAGGGCGGGGAGGCTGCATTTTGGTTCGCACAAAGCACATAAAGGGCACGAAGGGGGAGGGGCCGAAGGCCGATATTAGCTCCGGAAATAGCGGGCCATCACACGCTGGCAGAGACGGCGCCTGCTCCTTGGTGTCCTTCGTGCGCTTGGTGCGAACAATCTTCCAGCGGCGGCGCTGCCACGCGTTCAGCGAGAGATCGCACGCAAAGCCGCTAAGCCGGGGGGAACAGCGATACGGAGGGCTATCACGAGACGAGCACTGCTTCATCCGCGCGGTTCGGGTGTATCTCGCCCGCGTCGATGAGGGCCTGCCGCTGGTGGCGAAGGTCAACGGGCTGCTCGCTGCCGAGGAGGGGCGGCGCGACTGGCCCCTGCGCTTCTACGACCCGAAGACCCTGTTCTCGAGGGAGGCGCGTCTGGGGTGGGTGGAGCCGGACCTGGCGGCGCTGCCGTAGTGGGAGCGGGGCTGAGCCGGCTGCGCGCCGGACTTCGGGCAGGATTCGGTTCCTCGAGAGGGGCAAAGCCGCGAGGAAGGTCCTGGAGCCGCCGGGCGCGGCGCGAACGTGAGGGCGGCCGGGGGCCGCCCTCAGCGCCCGGTCGCGATTACTTCTTGCGCAGGTGCTGCTTGCGAATCGCCTGGGCGAGGGCCTGGGAGCCGCTCTTGGCGTCGCAGGTGCCGGCGCTTCCGGCGCGGCCGAGGACGGCGGCGCTGACGTTGCAGACGTTGGCGGCGATCCCGACGGGCACCTGCACCTGGATCTGGTTGTTGTTGAGGACGTCGAGGTCGTTGAGGGCGTTGATCTCGACTCCGGTCAGGATGTCCTGAAGGATGACGTTGCCGACGGTCACGTTGACAAGGCCGGTCGGGACCTGAACCTGGGCGGCAGCCGGGACGGCGGCGGCGGCGGTGCCGAGAACGAGGGCGGCGGCGACGATAGGTAGATTACGCATACGATACTCCTACTGTGACGGCCTGAACCGCGGCCCGCACGGAGATTGCGAGGCAGCGTCAGACCAACGCACAACCGCGCCGGCGGCCGGAAGACCCACCGGTCGGGCCCGCAGGAGCTTAAAGCGCGACAGCCCGAACGAAGGCCGCGCCACTCACGGTGGCAGGGGGCTGACCGGTCCTTAGTGCCGGGGCCACGATGCCAGGCACCGAGGCCACGATGTCGGAGAGGGTGGGCATACGAAGTTTGGATACCGTCATGCCGGACTTGATCCGGCATCCACCTTTTCTAACCTGCGGCGATGGAGCGCGATCCGGCCGTCTATATCGTGGCCAGCGGGTTTCACGGGACGATCTATACGGGCGTCACGTCGAACCTGCTTCAGCGCATTTTTCAACATCGCGAAGCGACGTTCGGCGGGTTCACGGCGCGCTACGGCTGCAGGCGGCTCGTATGGTTCGAGACGGGTGGGTCGATGGAGGGGGCGATCCGGCGGGAAAAGCAGATCAAGAACTGGACCCGGGCGTGGAAGGTGGCGCTGATCGAGGCGGAGAATCCGACTTGGCGGGATCTGGCCGAGGACTTCGGGTTCGAGCCGCTGGTGAAGAGGAAGGTGGACCCCGGATCAGGTCCGGGGTGACGGGGGATGCCAAGGAAGGTGGGCCCCGGATCAAGTCCCGGGGTGACGGGGTGGGGGCGGCTTCTGCTTCGTCATGACGGACTCGATCCGGCATCCACCTTGTTCTTTCGTCGCCAGCCTCGGCTGGGGTAAGTAGAGCCGGATCCGGCGAAGCTGCCGGAGCCTGGCCGGCAGCGTTGTGAGGGCGGGGCGGCTGCTTCTGGTTCGCACAAAGCTCACGAAGCGCACGAAGATGGACCCCGGATCAAGTCCGGGGTGACGGGGTGGGGGCGGCTTCTGCTTCGTCATGCCGGACTCGATCCGGCATCCACC